>MAXM01000026.1 GCA_001751015.1 Desulfobacterales bacterium C00003106 | reverse complement strand
GCAGTCGACTGCCGCTAGTCCCGCATAGGCGGAGACATTATTGAACCAGACCCTGGATGCCTTGATACCGGGGACTGAATGGCCGAAGTTGATCAGGACTCCGGAAGAGCACATTGGTGAAAAGGTCCCCGTGGTGACCACGTCCACCTCTCTTGCCGCTGCCACAGCGCCCTTTTCTCTGACTTTGCTGATGATCTCATCCGCCGTGACCACGACAGCCCGGCCTTCCCTGATCTTCCTGTTTATCTCGTCGTATGTTTTTTCTACTTCGTGTTTTTTCATTTCGTGTCAATCCTTAAGGGCTCGCCCAAAAATAACTTCACATTTTCATGCGTCGATCCATCCCGCATGGCTGCGTTGCTCGTCGGTTAAATAGCCTGCTATTCGCCCTTCTCGCGCCTTGCCATGCGGGCGCCTCAACACCTGAAAATGTAAATTTATTTTTGGGCGAACCCTAACGCGAATCTTGGAAAAATAGCGACCTGTGCGGTTAGCTTTCAGTTGCCTCGGGTTTCTGAGAAGTTGTTTTTATCGCCTCGATCTTATCAGTAATATTGTGCTTTATCCACGTTGTATCCCACCATTCCAGGGGATTTACAAACGTGTTGTGGATCAACATTCCAAGATGCAGATGATCACCCCCGGCCATGCCTGTTGCGCCGGTGTAGCCGATGATTTCTCCTTTCCCGGCCTCCTGTCCCGCTGTGACAATCAAACGGCTGAGATGGGCATAGACGGAAAAAAGACCAAAACCGTGATCGATTATCACGGTTTTGCCGTAGATCCCGACATTATCGGAAAATACCACCTTTCCGCTATTTGAAGCCGCCACCGGAGAATGCGCTGTTGAAGCCAGATCTATTCCAAGGTGTGTTTGCTCGTCAATGGCCTTATCCTTGTACATGTATGTCCTGTGGTCAGCAAAAGCAGCTCTTTCCGCAGAACCAGGGAGCCGGAGAAAACGTCCGTTCCACAGTATCTCCGGTGTTGAGTCTTTGCATGCATTGATTATCGTATCATTATTTTTCTGGCGTATAGTCCGGTTTACATACAGGAATTTTTCTTTCAGCGAGGCGTGTTCCCCAATCCCGTATGTCTCAAATTCCGGCATCTTCGACCTGAGAAAATTGTCAGACAGGCGTATTTTATCGTTTTTGAATTTCCTTTTGCCGATGTAGCAAGGGAAACCGGCCTTGGTCTCGTTTTTGGCTGAATCCACAGCCGTCAGGAAGATATCCGTGTTTTCCCCGCTGTTGTAAGGGAAGGCAAAAAAGGCCATGCAGATATCCGGGTCGCTGAAATAACCCGGATACCCTGGAAAGAAACGGTCTCCGACCCATACTCCTGATTCAGCCTGCTCTGAGACCCGGTAAATCACGACACAGGCTCCGCCCTGGGCCACATTGTGTGAATTGGTGAGGACTTCGACAGACGGGGTACGTGTATCTATTGTGATTTTGTGCTCTATATACGTGCGATTTCCCTTGAAGAATCCTTTCATGGCGCAATCTGATACCGCTATTCTGAGATCGGCTACGCCGTCGGAAAGACCGAGTTCGCGCGGTTTAATCGTGAGGAGAACCTCTTCTTCATGGATACCGCTCCCTGTGAAAAAGAGGCCGGGTGACAGGACTTGATCATAGAGCACGGTCTCCTTTTGGTCCTTGAAAAGGGCGATCCATATCTTCTTGATACCGCTTTTTTCGTCTGTTACCGTAATCGTAAGGTCTGTTTCTGCTCCTATGGTCTCCGCACCGGGATGGATCTGAACCACCGGCGGTTTGCCTTCAAATCTGAAGACGCACAGAACAACAAGCGGCACAAGGACAAGGACAAGGAAAGTGATGATCAACAATGGTCCAAAATGGAGCCCGCCTCGATTATTGTTATACATAACTCAAGAATTCCTGTTTGCTAAAGATTCGTTTTCCCTGCTTCATCCACCCAACAGCACATCAAAAGCATATCGAAAAAATAATATCAAGTTGTAGTAAGAGAATCAAGAACTCTTTGACACCCCACCCTTCTTTATGGTTTCTTGACATTTGCCGACCTGTGAGATATTGAAAAATTATTATGAAAACAAAATTTATATTTGTGACCGGCGGGGTACTTTCGTCTTTGGGGAAGGGGCTTGCCTCTGCTGCAATCGGAGCTATTCTTGAAAGCCGCGGGCTTTCCGTGACCTTTCAGAAACTTGACCCTTATATCAATGTCGATCCAGGGACAATGAATCCTTTTCAGCACGGCGAGGTGTTTGTAACGGATGACGGGGCTGAGACCGACCTTGATCTGGGCCACTATGAGAGGTTCAGCCACGCAAGACTGGGCAAAAAGAACAACTTCACCACCGGCAAGATCTATCACTCCGTGATTATGAAAGAACGGCGGGGGGACTATTTGGGGGGGACGGTTCAGGTTATCCCGCATATAACGGATGAGATCAAGAACTCCATCATGTTGATGGCAAACAGCGCGGACGTGGCGATTATCGAGATTGGTGGGACAATAGGAGATATAGAGGCACTCCCGTTTCAAGAGGCGATTCGTCAATTCAAGTGGGATGTAGGAAAGGAGAATGTTCTATACATTCATCTCTCATTTGTTCCTTATATCAAGACTGCGGGAGAGGTCAAGACAAAGCCGACCCAGCACAGCGTCAAGGAGCTCAGGAGCATAGGGATCCAACCCGATATTATTCTTTGCAGAACGGACCAGTTTTTAAGCAACAAGATCAAGGCAAAGATAGCCCTTTTTTGCAACGTAGCTGTGGACAATGTCATTACTGCAAAGGATGTTGAAACCATTTACGAGGTCCCCCTTCTTTTGCATCAGGAACACCTCGATGACAGGATCCTGGATTCCCTTCATATGTGGACGCGGGCTCCGCGGCTGGATGCCTGGGAAGAGCTTGTCAGGAGAATCAAGAATCCCCGGCATTCAGTCCGTATCGCGGTTGTCGGAAAATATGTAGACTTGAAAGAATCCTACAAGAGTCTGAATGAGGCATTGGTTCACGGAGGTATTGAGAACGAATCCGAGGTATTGCTTGATTTTGTTGATTCGGAAGCATTGGAGGGTTCAGATTGCAATGATATCCTTGGCAACGCAGACGGGATTCTGGTTCCGGGAGGCTTTGGACTGCGGGGAATCGAAGGTAAGATCAAGGCGGTTCGTTTTGCCCGCGAACAGAAAGTGCCGTTTTTTGGTATCTGCCTTGGAATGCAGGTGGCGGTGATTGAATTTGCCAGAAATGTTGTCGGCATGAATGGGGCAAACAGCGTTGAATTTGATGAACATACCGATTTTGCGGTGATCTATTTGATGACGGAATGGTATGATCACCAAAAACGGAAGGTCGAAAAGCGGGACGTGTCTTCTGAAAAGGGTGGAAGCATGCGGCTTGGTGCGTACCCGTGTCTACTCCGTGAAGGTTCTTTTGCGTGCAATGCCTATAGCAAAAAAGAGATCTCGGAAAGACATCGACATCGATACGAATTTAATAATGATTTCAGGCCTGCATTAGAAGAAAAGGGTTTGATCATCAGTGGAACGTCCCCGGACGGCGAGCTTGTTGAAATCATCGAGATTGCTGACCATCCCTGGTTTCTGGGCTGCCAATTCCACCCCGAATTCAAGTCCCGTCCCATGGACCCTCATCCTCTTTTTCGTGATTTTATCAAAGGGGCCTTGAAATACAAGACCCGCAAAGAAACCGCCTGAATCTTCAAAAAAAGCCTCCAGTAGTATACGGCTTGTATGTCGACAGACATCCCCTCCATTATATTCCTTGTTCGGTGTTCGATATTGAGTTATTCTTATTTGAATATGCCTCTTACCATTGAAAGGATCGTGGCGATTTAGGCATAGGGGTCAGGATAATGAAGGAAATTGACATGGCATCGCAGGTGGTTAGTGCGGGAGATATAAAAATCGGCAAAGGACATCCGCTTGTGTTGATTGCGGGTCCCTGTGTTATAGAGTCGTTTGAGATAACGTATGATATAGCGCGGTTTGTAAAGGAGTTGACAGACGACCTGAAGATACCGTTCATTTTCAAGGCCTCATACGACAAGGCGAACAGGACTTCGCTTTCCTCTTATCGCGGCCCGGGCCTTAAGGAAGGCTTGTCCATGCTGTCTGAGATAAAAGAGAGGCTTGGCATCTGCGTGATTTCTGATGTGCATAGCATATCCGAGATCCCTTTAGCTGCAAGCGTGCTGGATGTATTGCAGATCCCGGCTTTTTTGTGCCGTCAGACCGATTTCGTAGTTGAAGCGGCAAGGAGCGGAAGGCCGATTAACGTAAAAAAGGGGCAATTCCTGGCTCCATGGGATATTCGGAATGTTATTGAAAAAATATCTTCTTCCGGCAACAGGCAGGTAGTTGTGACGGAACGAGGGGTCTCGTTCGGCTACAACAACCTGGTTGTTGATTTCAGGGGGCTTGCAATCATGAGGTCCTTTGGGTTTCCTGTTGTCTTTGATGCCACACACAGCGTTCAACTTCCCGGCGGGGCGGGTTCCTGTTCCGGGGGCCAACGCGAGTTTGCTCCTGTGCTTGCCCGTGCAGCGGTCGCAGCAGGAGTTGACGGCATATTTATGGAGGTGCACAGCGACCCTGATTGTGCATTGTGTGACGGCCCGAACTCCCTTCATTTACGTGATTTAAAAAAACTGCTGGTTCAGCTTGTTGCCATTCACAAGATAACCGGTTCCTTAGGAACGGGGACGGAATAACTTTGAAAGAAAGACTGAAACAGATCAGGCTCCTTTTGCTTGATGTTGACGGGGTTCTCACTGACGGCAGGGTCATCTATGACGATGAGGGCCTTGAAACAAAGTTTTTCAATGTCAAAGACGGACTTGGCATCCGGCTTCTTATCGAGTGTGGTCTTGAAGTGGGAATTATCACAGGACGGGCATCCCGGGTTGTTGAGCATCGATGTGCCGACCTGGGGATCAGGAAGATATATCAGGGGGAGCAGGACAAGGTGGCGGCATTCAGAAAAATCATTGAAGAATGCGGCTTTTCGGAAAAAGAAGTGGCTTATGTGGGAGATGATTTGCCCGATCTTCCCCTTATGGAGCTGGTGGGTCTTCCCATAGCTGTTGCTGACGCCCACAGGCTGGTCAGGGAAAGGGCGTTTATTGTCACCCGGACCGAGGGGGGCCGGGGAGCGGTTCGTGAGGTGTGCGAGATGCTTCTTGAGGCGCAGGGGTTCTGGGATAAGATAGTCACCCCGTTCCTAAGTGATGTGGTTGAGTTATAGACAGTTCACATCTTTGATGCTTTACAGGTGTAGTGGGGCATGCTATACGTAATTACGATGTAACTCTATTCAGCCACAGATTCACACAGATGAACGCAGATAGGTTTAAATACAAAGAAATCACAGATATTATTCTTGGAAGTTTTTATGAAAGTTATAAGGCTGACTTGATTGTAAACGAAAAAAATATCAGTGATGATCAGCGTAGATCTGTGGCTGAATAGCTACATTACGGTTGAAATGATACATGGTTTGCTCTTGACAGGTTCAGCATACCGAAAATGAAAAAAGTTCTTTTTGTTTGCATCTGCTTGATGGTTGTTGGTGTCGTTTCCGTCTTTGTATGGCATCGGACTGTCAGGACGCCTGAGAGTCTTGTTGAGTCTTTGCCCGCTGATGTTGACATTGCAATGAATAATGTGCATCATGAGTCAACAAAACATGGTGTCAGACAATGGGCGCTCGATGCCGAAAAGGCAGTCTATCTGAATGCGGAAAACAAGGTACTTTTTGACGACATATCAACGCATTTTTTCTTGAAGGACGGCGAGACTGTTCTATTGACCGGCCGGAAGGGAACCCTGAATACAGAGAACGAAGATATCGATATCACAGGAAATGTTGTCGTCAAAGGGAAAGGATATCAACTGATGACGGAGTCTCTTTTCTACCTGCATCAGGACAGGGTGATAGTATCAGCAGTCCCTGTCATGATCTTGGGAGAGAGGCTGAGGCTTAGCGGGTGCGGAATGCAATTTGATTTGAACTCCGGGAGGTTTAGTCTCAAGGAGCAGGTGGAACTGGTATATGGCCTTTACCGGAAAGAGGGTTAGGATATCTGTTCGATTTGGCGCCTTGTTGCTGGCTTTTGCTATTCTCCTGGCAAACACCGCGATTGTCTGTTCACGCGAGGACGAGGGTTTTCTTGTTGGTGCGGACGAAGACGATGCCCCTATTCGAATTCTCTCTGACAGAATGGAGGCGGACACTGAGGAAAAGTGGATTGAATTTATTGGAAATGTCCGCGCTACACAGAATAATTCCGTGATTGAGGCGGAACGTCTCAAGGTCTATTATATCAGCGGAGAGAGCGCCGAATCTGATTCAATAAGAAAAATTGTTGCTGAAGGGAACGTCAGGATAACAAGCGAGACAAAAAGAGCGACAGCAGATCACGCCCTCTATTCGGCTGACAATCAAGAGCTGGTCCTGACTGGAAATTCAAATCTGTGGTCAGAAGAAAATGTCGTTCGCGGAGACAAGATCACTGTTTTCATAGACAAAGATCAAAGCATCGTGGAAGGCGATGACGGAAAACAGGTTGAAGCTGAATTCTATCCAAAAAAAAAGGGCGGTATTCAGAAATAAATGAGAGGCCTGTTTGTCAAAGATCTCAGAAAAATCTATAATAAAAAGAGAGTAGTCGATCAGGTGAGCCTCGATGTGGAAAGCGGTGAAGTGGTCGGTCTGCTCGGACCAAACGGGGCCGGAAAAACGACCACGTTTTACATGATGGTAGGTTTTATCAAACCGGAAGCAGGTCAAATCTTTCTACATGAAGATGATATTACAGAAAATCCGATGTATCAAAGGGCCCGAAAGGGTATCGGATATCTCCCTCAGGAATCATCGGTCTTTAGAAAGATGACCGTGGCGGAGAACGTCCTGGCTATTCTGGAGACACTGCCCATATCAAGACCGGAACGACGGATACGCCTGGCGGAACTGTTGAGCGAATTAAAGATCGATCATCTGGCGGGCCAAAAAGCGTATGCCCTGTCCGGGGGAGAACGGAGAAGACTGGAGATTACCAGGGCTCTGGTAATCTCTCCATCGTTCATGCTGTTAGATGAGCCGTTTGCAGGTGTTGATCCTCTCTCTGTCACAGAGATTCAGCATATTATCGGACACCTGAGGTCAAAAGGGATCGGAGTATTGATATCGGATCACAATGTAAGAGAAACGCTTGGGGTTTGTGACAGGGCTTATATCCTTAACGAGGGGAGGATAATTGAGTCCGGCACGCCGGATGTTATAGCCCAAAGCAGTATTGTCAGAAAAACCTATCTTGGAGAAGAATTCAGGCTTTAATCATGGGAATAGGACTCCAGCAACAACTAAAACTGACACAGCAACTGGTGATGACTCCTCAGTTGCAACAGGCCATTAAGCTGTTGCAATTGTCGCGCTTAGAACTGCTGGATGCAATCAACGAGGAACTGCAGGAAAACCCGGCCCTTGAGGCGGAGCAGGAGGAACAACCTCCCGAAGTCCTTTTGGAAGAACAAGGTGATAGTTCTCCTTCCTCCGATGAAACAGAGCTCATGAAGCCGGTCACTGTAGATGAAAAAGCCGGAGACGATTTTGACTGGACAAACTATATGGGGGAATACAATACGCCCGGGACTTCTTATCGCTCTGAAAATGAGCAACGGGATAGCCCGAGATACGAAAACGTATTGTCCGCCTGCGAATCATTGGAAGGCCACCTGAAGTGGCAGATCCTGCTCTCTGATTTTACTCCGCCTGAAGAGGATGTGGGATCCTTTATTATCGGAAATCTGAATTCAAATGGTTATCTTCAGACATCTGTCGAAGAAATAGCAAGCGCCGTCAATGCCTCTGCCGATTTTGTTGAGGGTGTCCTGGAAAGAATGCAGACCTTTGACCCTGTGGGAGTTTGTGCGAGGGACTTGAAAGAGTGTCTGCTTATCCAGGCAAGACATCTCGAAATTGATGACCCCCTTGTTTTAGCCATCATAGAAAACCACATGAAACATCTCGAAAACAGGAACTACAAGGCGATTGCCAAGGCCCTGCAGATCGCATTTTCGGATGTCATAGATCGCGTGGAGATCATAACGGGTCTTGAACCGAAACCCGGCCGCATTTACACTGACGAAGAACCGCAGTACATCACACCGGATATCTATGTTTACAAGGTGGGAGATGAATTTGTCATTGTCCTGAATGACGATGGGCTGCCCAAACTTCGCATAAACCGCTTTTACAAGGATACAGTGTCAGGCGGTAACGACTCTGTTACGGGAAATGCAAAGGATTACATACAGAACCAGGTTCGATCAGCGATGTGGTTGATTCGCAGCATCCATCAGCGTCAACGCACGATATACAAGGTGGTGGAAAGCATTATTCGCCATCAGAGGGAGTTCCTGGAAAAAGGGATCAGCCGTCTAAAACCGATGATCTTGAGAGACGTTGCCGAAGACATAGGAATGCACGAATCAACAATCAGTCGTGTAACTACCAATAAGTATGTTTTTACCCCGCAAGGCACGTTTGAGCTGAAGTTTTTTTTCGGTGGCTCCCTTGAGCGCATACATGGCGATGCGATAGCCTCCGCCACCGTGAAAGATAAGATTCGCCAGATTGTTCAATCAGAGGATTTAACAAAACCATACAGCGACAAGAAGATCATGGCGCTTCTCGCCAATTCCAATATCCATATTGCACGCAGAACCGTGGCAAAGTACAGAGAAATATTAGGTGTGCTTTCATCCAGTAAGCGCAAACGTTACAAAACCAAGTAGGAGGTAATTGATGCAGATTTCCGTCATGTTCAAGAAGATAGACTCCTCTGACAGCCTTAAAGATTATGTGCATGACAAGATGAACAGGCTGGACAAATACTGGGATAATCCGGCGGATGCGAACGTGGTCCTTTCGGTCGAGAAATTTCGTCACATAGCCGAGGTTACGATTTCCGGTGACGGGTTCAAGGTGAAGGGGTCCGAAGAGACAGAAAACATGTATGCCGCTATCGATATGGTGGTTGACAAACTCGAAAGACAGATCAAGAAGAATAAAACTCGATTCAGGAAACGCCGGTCCGCTGCCAGGGCCGGGTCTGAGCGCGACCGTCTGGACGCCCTGGATAAAACGGGCTTGTCGGAAACCGAAAGACCGCGAGTCATAAGGGCCACGCAGATCGAAGTAAGGCCAATGGACGTAGAAGAGGCGGTTATGCAAATGGAATTGGTAAAGAGCTCCTTTTTGGTCTTCAGAGATACAAAGACGGAAAAAATCAGTGTGTTGTACAGGCGGAAAGATGACAACTACGGTCTTATTGAGGCAGGCGCCTGAGTTTTGGACTATGTTTTCAGTTTTACCACGGAATTTGAATAGGATACGTAGAAAGTGTATGATGGACAAAGATGAGGTTGCTTGATTCGCTAAAAAAAGAATTCATTCTTCCTGATATGGAGTTTTCAGAAAAGCATCAGGTTCTGGAGGCATTAGTCGAACCTCTTACGAAGATATCGGGGACTACCCGGGAAGAATTGATGCGGGTTTTGTTGGAGCGTGAACGATTAGGCAGTACCGGAATAGGCGGAGGGATCGCAATTCCTCATGGCAAATTGAATGCGATCGACAATCTGCTGTTGACCTTTGGCCGAAGCCGGAAAGGAATTGATTTTGACGCGATGGACGGAAGACCGACTCATATCTTCTTTATGTTGATCACTCCTGAGGGCTTCACAGGGCTTCATCTGAAGATACTGGCAAGGATATCAAGGCTGTTGAAGGACGGCTCTTTCAAGGAACGTCTGATGGCCGCTGCTACGCGAGACGATTTATACCAGGTAATTGAATCAGAAGATTCGGAATTCTGATATCGCAATTTCAAGAGGAGCTGGAAAAATTAAGATCGTTATTATTACCGGTCCTTCGGGTTCCGGAAAAAGCACGGCAATAAGGGCGCTCGAAGATGCAGGTTATTTCTGTGTAGATAACCTGCCTGTCATGCTTCTTCCAAAATTCCTGGAATTGCGGTCGGAAAGCAGCTTGGAGATTTCAAGGATCGCCTTTGTCATGGATCTTAGGGAGGAGGCGTTTCTTTCTGAGTATCAGAATGTCTTGTTCCGACTCCGGTCCGAAGGATACGAATTTGACATTATTTTCCTGGACGCGTCCGATGATGTCCTGGTGCGTCGATACAGCCAGACACGGCGACAGCACCCCCTTGCAACCGGCGAAAAAACCCTCCTTGAAGGGATACGGACGGAAAAAAAGACCCTGAAAGGGCTCAAAGGGGTCGCAGACAAGGTAATTGATACAACAACCTACAACCCGCATGAGTTAAGAAAGGTCGTTTTTAGCCATGTCCTCAAGTCAGGCGTCAAAAGGAGCATGCAGATACAGGTCCTTTCGTTTGGATATAAGTATGGGATTCCACATGACGCAGATCTCGTATTCGACGTGCGTTTTCTTCCCAATCCGCATTTTGTTCCCGAATTAAGAAGACTGGATGGAAGGGATTCCGCTGTTCGGAACTATGTTTTCAAATCGGCTGAAACCGGGACCTTTTTTAAAAAACTGCTTGATTTTCTTGATTATTTGATCCCTTTCTATAGTAAAGAAGGTAAGTCCTATCTGACTATAGCTTTCGGATGCACTGGCGGAAAACATCGTTCGGTTGCCATTGGCGGAATGACTTATGAATATCTGGTGAAAAAAACCGAGTACATCTCCCTGATACACCGGGATGTTGCATTGGAATAGGAGGCTTTGTTGGTAGGCATCGTTATAGCAACTCATGCTCGCTTAGGGGCGGCCTTGATTGAGGCAGCGGAATTTGTGCTGGAGAGTTCCTTTGAATACCTTGATTTCGTGTCAATTGATCTCAGACAAAGCGCTGATGTTTTGCTGAAAAAGATCGGAGATGGGGTCAGGAAAGTGAACACAGGGGAAGGCGTTCTCATCTTGACAGATATGTTTGGCGGTACTCCGTCCAATCTGAGCCTTTCTTTCCTGGAGGAGGGAAAGATTGAGGTTGTGACAGGTGTGAATCTGCCGATTCTGATTCGTTCGCTCAACCAGCGAAAGGGGAAATCCTTGCAGGAGCTTTCGCAAGAGGTATACAATTATGGTCAGAAGAGTATCTCTCTTGCCGGCAGTATCCTGAAGGGGAATAAGAGAGTGGGAAATTAAGGATTTTCGCTAAGGGAATTGGGAATTATTTATTTCCGAGTCCCTAAGCCCTGAATGAAAGGAGTTCTCATGGGTGTAAGAGTTGGAATCAACGGTTTCGGGCGTATTGGAAGGTTGGCATTCAGAGCGGCGATGAATAATGAGTCTGTGGAAGTCGTTGGTATCAACGACCTTACAGATGCTCGCACAATGGCCTATCTTTTAAAACACGATTCAGTGCATGGCACTCTCGAAGCCGATATTGCCTTCACAGAGGATGCGATCCTGGTGAACGGGAAGTCGGTCCGGCTTACCGCAATCAAAGATCCATCCGAACTTGGCTGGGACGATCTTGACGTGGATATCGTTATGGAGTGCACGGGGATATACCGCGACAGGGCAGGGGCATCAAAACACATAGAGGCGGGAGCAAAAAAGGTGATCATATCCGCTCCGGCCAAAGACCCGGATGTTACTCTCGTATTGGGGGTGAACACCTTCCAGTACGATCCAAAAGAGCATCACATTATATCAAACGCCTCGTGTACAACCAACTGCATTGCGCCTGTTGCAAAAGTTCTTATGGAAAACTTTGGAATCCTGAGGGGCTTGATGACGACGGTTCATGCCTACACCGGCGATCAGCGTCTTCTTGATTTTCCTCACAAAGATCTGCGCAGGGCACGGGCGGCCGCACTCTCCATGATTCCGACTTCCACCGGAGCGGCCAAGGCTGTGGGATTGGTTCTTCCGGAGCTTCAGGGCAAGCTGAACGGCCTGTCAATAAGGGTGCCGACCCCGAATGTTTCCATAGTCGACCTGGTTGTGAACATAGAAAAAAGCGGGGTCAATGCGGGAGATGTGAATGGTGTGCTGAAATCTGCGGCAGAGGGCTACCTTAAAGGTATCCTTGGCTTCTGTGAAGAACCCCTGGTTTCTGTGGATTATAACGGGTCTGTGCTTTCTTCCATTGTGGACGCGGGCAGCACATCCGTTATTGACAATATGGTCAAGGTTCTTTCATGGTATGACAACGAATCCGGTTACTCGAACCGAATGGTTGACCTCGCGGCATATATTGCAGAGCAGGCACTGTAGTTCAATAGTAACAGAGATGAACATCGAACGTCCAACATCGAATGGTGAATGGAAAAGATAAAGAAACAGACGTTCAATATTCGCGCAATAAACATTGGTTATTTCATTCGACGTCGAATGTTTGATGTTGAATGTTTGAGGTTGAACGTTCGTCTGAATTTCGCTGCAACCACTTGACGATGTCTGTATAAGGGAGGAGAGAATCGTGGGAGATCGCAGGCCGGTTATTGCCGGCAACTGGAAGATGTACAAAACAGGCAAAGAGGCGGTGGAATTCATAGACGATCTGAATGAGTTGATCGCAGGCGTAATGGATGTGGAGATTGTTGTTGCGCCTCCTTTTACCGCCCTGCCTCTCGTAGCCAAACGGATCAAAGGGGGGCCAGTTCGGCTGGCGGCACAGGACCTTCACTGGGAGCCTGAAGGGGCATACACCGGCGAGATATCGCCCAAGATGCTCCTGGATGCTGGTTGCAGCCATGTGATTGTCGGCCATTCCGAAAGAAGAGAATATTTTGGAGACACAAATGCTATTGTCAGTCGCAAGATAAAAGCGGCCCTGGCAGAAAATCTGATTCCTGTATTCTGTATAGGGGAATCGCTGGAAGAACGGGAAGCGGAAAAGACGTTTTCAGTGCTTGACAAACAGATGTCAGAAGGGTTAGAGACTATTGACTCTAATGATGTCAAAAAGATTATCATTGCGTATGAGCCGGTATGGGCCATTGGCACCGGCAGGACAGCCTCAAATGAACAGGCTCAGGAGGTGCATTCCTTCATCAGAAGGTATCTGACTGACCGGCATGGTGAAGAGGTCGGAAATATAGTGAGGATATTGTATGGTGGAAGTGTGAAACCGGAAAATATCGCCGGTTTGATGGCGGCGGCTGATATTGATGGGGCTTTGGTAGGCGGGGCCAGCCTTACGGCTTCCGTGTTTGCCAGAATCGTAAATTTTCCCTATCTCCTGTAGGGAAGTATTTGTAAAGCGAGAGATCTTTTCTGCTGAGCATTTTTGTTAATTGGAATCATTATGTCAACAGCAATAATAATAGTACATGTATCGGTTTGCGTAGCATTAATCCTGATCGTGCTTCTTCAAACCGGAAAAGGCGCCAACATGGGAGCGGCCTTTGGAGGGGGATCAAGCCAGACCCTGTTCGGCAGCAGTGGCGCCGGGGGGTTCCTGACCAAATTGACCACTGGAGCCGCCGTGGTTTTCATGTTGACCTCCTTTGCATTGGCCTATCTTGCAGTGCATAAGGCCGGGGATTCAGTTATGTCCGGGGTGGAAGCGCCGGTATCTGCCACGGAAGTGGATGTGCCGCAAGAAGAAACCGAACCTGCTGAACCGACTCCACAAGCTCAGAAAGAGGAAGAAGCGGTTACCGAATCGTCTCAGCAAGCCGGGAAATCTGAAAATCCTGTTTCTGAACCGGCATCCACCCAACGCCCTGAACAATAAATCAGTTTTTGCTTTTGTGTATTGTTTCATATCCGAATATCTCTATGAGCCCTGATCTTGCCGAAGTGGTGGAATCTGGTAGACACGCTGTCTTGAGGGGGCAGTGAGCGACGCTCGTGCGGGTTCAAGTCCCGCCTTCGGCACCATTAAAAAACAGAAGTAATAACAAGGGGGTTTAGCCATTGCAGGCTGGCTCCCTTTTGTTGTTTAATCCCCTATCAATTCTACGTTTTTTGATAAAAAGGGGAAGAGTGAAGCACTTGATTTTTTTGAAACTCTTTCTAATGCCCAAAAACGAAAAACATTGATGCTTTTCAAAAGAATTGGCGATTTCGGTAAAATATCAGATATTACAAAATTCAGAAATGAAGGCGAGAAAATATTTGCTTTTAAGCCTCAGCCAGACCGGTTTCTATCATTCTTCTTTGTAGGGAAAAAGATTGTAGTAACAAATGGATTTCGTAAAAAGGGTCAAAAATTGCCCCAAAAAGAAAAAGATTTGGCTCTAAAAAGAATGAAAAATTACGACTCAAGGGTGAAAAATGGAGATTATTATGAAGAATAAAAAAAAGTCAACCTTTGATCGAGTTATGAGCGATTCAGAACAAAAGAAAAAATTTGAAAAAGAATATGTGCAATTTCTTTTTTCTGAATTGTTGCTTGAAGCTATGGCTGAAGAGCATATTAGCGTAAGAGCACTTTCCAAAAAATCCGGCGTCTCTACCTCTGCAATTCAAAATATGAGATCAATGAAGCCGACTAATATAACCATTAAAACGATGGCATCATTATTAAAGCCATTGGGTTATCAATTAGCAGCCACAAAAGGTAGAAGGACTGTAAAATTAACCGCTTAAAAAAAATCCGCTAACAATTTTATGCTCGTGTCCAGATAAATCCGAATCGTTGGGATTCCCGTTAAATGGGATGAAATTCGATGATGTTACCCAGTGGGTGAT
>MAXM01000025.1:1135-2156 GCA_001751015.1 Desulfobacterales bacterium C00003106 | reverse complement strand
GAGATCGAACAAATTTGACCCGAATCCATGCGCCTGCCTGGGGAAGTTATTCCGTGCCCGTTCCTAACCGTTGTGTAACGTTCGGGGTAATTCTTAAAAACAACCTCGAGCAAGGGACCTCTATGATCAAGAAAAAAATATGTCTGATCGGATCGTTTGCCGTGGGCAAGACCAGTCTTTTGGAGCGATTTGTTCACAACCGTTTTGATGACAAATATTTGACCACAATCGGTGTGAAAATAAGCCAAAAAACTCTTCCGCCGGTTCAAGATCCCATAAGTGGCCGAGTCGTCCAGTATGCCTTTTTGATCTGGGATATCGCTGGAATGGAAAAGTTCGATACCCTCGCCATGAACTATTACCGGGGCGCATCCGGAGCGCTGGCAGTGGCCGATTTGACCCGGCGAGAAACCATTTTCCAGTTGCAGGATATTTGTGACAAATTTCGTTCGGTAAGTCCTGCTGCACGGCTTCTGATTATAGGCAATAAGCTGGATATTTTTCAACAAGATCGTGAAACCATGATCCTCTTGAAGAAAACAGTCTCCAATTTGTCTGCTGAATATCTATTAACCAGCGCAAAAACCGGGCAGGGAGTGGAGGAAGCTTTTCTTGAGTTGGCCAAGAGAATACGGTAGCAATAAATGAATGAAACTATAACACGGTTATTGGCCTGCAAAAATTTGGGTATGATTCTCTTTGACGCCCACTTCACGATTGTTGAAACCGATGATATCGGAAAAAGGATATTAAAAGCAACAGCGCCGTCATTTCCCGGAAGGGATTTATCTGAAGTCTTTCCGGAATTTATCGGCAATGAACAATTAATACAAGAGGTTGTGAATAGAAAAGCCACGGATTTCCGTTTGGACTATGTGAACCGATTTGACGCAGAGGGGCAGGTTCATTTCTTGCATCTGCTTGTGCTGCCGGACGAGGAGCCCGGTTACGGGCTTTTGGTTCTTGAAGATGTGACTGACCGCGCCAGAATGTTGCAGGAAGTGAATCAGCAGAAATACGA
>MAXM01000025.1:0-940 GCA_001751015.1 Desulfobacterales bacterium C00003106 | reverse complement strand
TTAGGTGAGAGCGGTACGGGAAAAACCCTGGTGGCTCGTATTATTCATTATAGTTCCTTATCATCTGATGCCCCTTTTGTGAGTATCAATTGCGCTGCTCTTCCGGAAAACTTACTTGAATCAGAACTTTTCGGGTATGAAAAGGGCGCTTTTACCCATGCCACTGTTTCTCGTATAGGATTACTGCAAGAAGCCGAAGGCGGCACCATCTTCCTGGATGAAATCGGAGAATTGCCCCTTAACCTGCAGGCAAAACTGCTTTCGTTTCTGGAGACCAAGCGTTTCCGCCGGCTGGGCGGCAACAAACTCATTGAGGTTAAGGCTCGAATTATTGCGGCCACCAATCGAAACCTGGAAAAGGCGATTACTAAAAAAACGTTTCGCCAGGATCTGTATTACCGTTTGAATGTGGTTTCCCTAACTATGCCGCCATTACGTGATCTGGGCGAAGATATTTTGGGTATCGCCGATTATTTTTTACGAACCTATAATATGGAATTCAAAAAGCAGGTAAAGGGATTTACCGAAGTTGCCCGGCAGACATTGCTGAGTTGTCCCTGGCCGGGGAACGTACGGGAGTTGAGCAACTGCATAGAGCGAGCAATGATCTTTATTGAAAAAGAGTGGATTGACGAGGCGGACTTGGTTGTCTGTCATCTGAAGTTGAAGTACACCCAAAACGCCCGGGAATGGTCTGTTCCACAAACCGGTATTTCTCTGGAAGATGTCGAGCTCCAGCTCATTGTTTCTGCTTTAGAACAGGCCGGCGGCAACAAAAGCAAGGCTGCCCGTTTGTTGACACTTACGCGCGATACCTTGCGTTATCGTATGGAAAAGTATCAACTGGCCTGAACCATCCGGGGCTACGGCCCGCCCCTGCTCCGTAAAACAAGACCTCCCACTTTTGCGGGGATAATTAATACCCGGCAACACTGGGAGG
>MAXM01000024.1 GCA_001751015.1 Desulfobacterales bacterium C00003106 | reverse complement strand
GAGCCGTATCTGGTGGGCACGGTCAGAGATGCTCAGTATGTCATCCGCGAATAGTCACCAAGGTTCATGTCGGGAATTCGCCCGAATGCACACCTTGTCACCCACGATAGATATATTGCACCACCGTCGTGATCTGATTGCATAATCGTTCCGTGGCCGGCCCAAGGCACTCTTCAGTCCGCCCTACCCTTTTTGAACTATCCGGCGCGCCATTTGTCACGCCTGCGTTCATGAAGGACTTTTTCCCGCCGCACGGCTTTTCTCCTTGACAGGATCACTGAACGCTCATATTAGCAGGGACTCGCGCCGCATTAGTTTCGAGGACCACCTCGCTCGGGGAAGGCCGGAGATTAAGGAATATCCATGACAAGTTTCATGCCTTCGTAAACTTCGGCAATCCTGTCTTTCGTGAGGCTGCCGATCTTTTCTTTGAGGCTGACCTTATCCACAGTTTTTATCTGTGTCATATTAACTACCGATCTTTTGGGAAGATTTGCTTCTCCTTTTCGCAGGATCACATTGCCTGGCAGTTCGCCAAATTTCAAAGTTGACGTAATTGCCACCACAATAACCGTATTCAATTTACTGTCGTTCAGCACATCATTTTGAACCACAAGCCCAGGGCGTCTGCCCATTGGTTCGGAGCCTTTTGCGGATGAAAAATCTACCCAATAAACAGAACCTTTCCGGATTACCATTCTTGCCCCTCTTCAGTTCCCAATCCTTCAAACCACTTGGCGCAGCTAAGCTGTTCTTTTCTTATTGATTCGTCTGAAAAGGCCAGGTCGTAAGCATCCTTGATATGGCGGTTTCTTTCCGATATGAGCTTTTCCCTGAGTACCGTGGAGATAAATTTGCTTCTGGATAGCCCCCTTTTCTTACTGATGTCATCGATCATCGTTACTAATTCTTTCGGAATACTAATGGCAACCTTTTGAGTATGCATATTTTATATACCTCCATTGTAGGATAATATATAAATACCATAGGTGGAGATGTTTGTCAACCCTCAAGGGTAGGCCGTCTAAAAACGCCGGTTTTGGGTTCTATTTTTGCCCCATTTTTTGGACCCGGCAATATCGATCATAATACTTAGAGCCTATTTCAGTAGGCCACGTACAATGGTTCGTGGCCCTTCCAACGGGCCTTTTGGGTCGCGCTTGTCGCCTACTGAAATAGGCTCTAAGCACATTAAATTCATTTTCAACAACAACTGAAGGCAGATGAAGTAAAAGCGAGAGTCATCCGCCGAATCTGTCAAGAGGAATCTAACCACGTTCTAAAAACAGGATCGACCAGGGACCAAACCCCTGTCTTGTTGTCCTTCTCAATCAAGTCCTGCTTACTCAAGGTCTTGATGCTTTGCTGAATACCGCCCGTTGAACCAAGGCCGTGTTGTGCCATATAGCTTGCAGAATAGATTTTGGCTGTCGGCTCCTTGGCCAATGCTGAAAGCATGGCGATCTGTTTTGTTGCCAGCCCCTGCAGAATTGATTCAAAGACCACTCTCTCACTTTTGATTAGTATCGCATTTGTCTCAACAATATCGTCTGATGTCACTTTTTTGGATGTCTCTTCATACAGGAAAAAACAGAATTTCTGCGCGTAATACGGGTGATTCGATACTAATTTGCAGATTTTAGAGGCGTTTTCCCTGGTTATCAGTTTTCCGGCTTTCTCGAACTGTGATTTTATGAAGAGTATGAGGTCTTTTTCCGGGAGTGTCTTCAGTTCGTAATTAAGAGCGCTCTGAAAAAAGGGCCTTGCTCTATCGTTAAAAATTTCAAGCAGAACCCGGCGTCTGCTCCCTATAAAGAAAAAAGAACATTGAATCTTCTGGATGTAGTGCCTCAAGATACCTTCTATTGCGATTGAATCATTAACCTCCGCAATCTCTTGAAACTCATCAAATGCTATATGGACTGGCACTCCAACATCATGAATAAATCTTTCAAGGGAATCCATTGTATCCTCAAGAACCCTTAAGCCATCTGTTTTGAACGCTGTTTGCACAGAAACCGAAATTCCGCCGTCAGGACTAGGTGATAAAACGGGTCTAAACGATGTGATAAAGCTTATGGCCTTGTTAAACATTCCCTGGCTCTTATGAGTCACGGTATATATAGATTTGGCGATCCTCCGAGCAATTTCTTCAACTGAGGTAACACCAAAAAGATCACAATATGCCGTCAATGTGCCAATTGTTTTCAGGCTGTGCTGAACCCTTTTTGTGAGGCAAGTTTTACCGTATCGCCTTGGTGAATAGAGGACTACATTGGAATTTGCCTTGGCATAGGAGATAAGGTCGGCAAGCTCTTTTTCCCGATCACAAAAGGGGGCGTCAACAGGTATTTCTTTTATAAAAAAGGGATTCTTTTTCATGCTCGTCTCCTGCGGTTTCTAAGCAGCTTAATTACAGCATGTTATGTTGCTCTTTGCAAGCAAAAAATCCAAAACTCTTCGACCTCACCCGCAAAAACACCATCCAGCCTGCTGTTTCATCAGGATTTAGCCCAACAGTTGACAAACGTTGTGATATCCATTAGAAATCTACAAAAAAATCGCTTGATTGGTGAGTGTCATATATGGCAAGATATTTATAGAAACACGGCATTGATTCCTATGGACTGGCTGACCGTTTGGGCTGGAAATGGGCTATGCAGTAGGAAGTTTCTGCAGCATAACACGTTCATCAGGGG
>MAXM01000023.1 GCA_001751015.1 Desulfobacterales bacterium C00003106 | reverse complement strand
ACATATCTTTCATAGGAAACAGGAATTCCTTCAGGCGTATTGACAAAACAGACAAATGTCGGCGGTCTGACTGCGATCTGCGCCGCATAATAACATCTGACAAGGCGTCCTCTGTGACGAGGCGGCTCGTGTGACATAAAGATCTCCTGAAACATCGTGTTCAGGCGTGGTGTCGGTATTCGTGCATTGTACTGTTGGGATACTTCGTTCACAATATTGAAAATCTTCATGACCCCTTTTCCAGTGAGGGCAGAGGTGGTCAAAACAGGCGCAAACGAGAGAAACTTGATCCGCTCTCTGACCATGTCCACATAGTTTGATATAAGATTCAGTGCCTTGGGCGCCAGATCCCACTTGTTCAAGACGATTATGCATCCTCTGTGTCTTTTTGCAATATAGCTTGCAATGGTGATGTCCTGGTCCACAATACCTTGCGCCGCATCGATCAAAAGCAGCACAATGTGAGACCGGTCAATGGCCTTGAGCGCCTTGATTACCGAAAATTTTTCCAGTTTTTGATAGACTGATTTCTTCCTGCGTATGCCCGCCGTGTCGATCAGTTGATAAGACTGCCCCCCAACACGACACATGGTATCAACCGCGTCTCTTGTCGTGCCGGGAATCGAGCTGACAACAAGCCTGTCCGAATCAAGAATGCGGTTGATAAGCGAAGATTTCCCGACATTAGGACGTCCCAGCACAGACAGACGGAGCACATCCCCCGGCTCCTGCGGTTCTTCCCCGTGTGAGAGATGTTTTGTTACGGCATCCATTACATCGCCTATCCCGAGACCGTGAGATGCAGAAATCGGATAGAGCCTGTCTATACCTAATCGATAGAACTCTGAAACGGCACTTTCGTGTTTGGGATCATCTATCTTGTTAACAAGGTAGAGCACAGGTTTCCCGGCAAGACGCAGATGTTCGCAAATGGTTATGTCCACCGGATTGAGCCCCTCTCTGCCGTCAAACAAAAGGAGCACAGCGTCGGATTCCTGAATGGCAGTAAGTATCTGGCCGCGAATTATGCCTGTGAACGGTTCGGAGTCATACGCGGAAAACCCACCCGTGTCAATGAGCGCAAAATGCCTCCCGTCCCACTCAACGTCCCCATATATCCTGTCTCGCGTTACTCCCGGATAATCGTCGACAATGGCCTTCCGGGAGCGCGTAATCCGGTTGAAAAGTGTCGATTTCCCCACATTGGGACGGCCAACTATGGCAACATACGATTTCATAATGAATATCTGTTCAGAATTTGAGTTTCAGAATATGGTTACTGACATTCAACATAACAGCAGAATTGTTTCATGGCAAGCAATAGAACCTATAGACGCGCTTATCGATCTGACAGGGTTTTCTCCTTGACCCGTTTTTGTCAATTAGCTATTATGCATTTTAAAATGCAGGATTCAGGAATTCCGTCAATTCCCCAAAGGAGATACGTATGAAATCACGGAGTGTTGCTTCTTTCTTGAAGGATCCGGAGATAAGAAGACTTCTTGACAATACCGGAGTCCTTGCCGATTCAAGACGTTCTTACAAACCTGCCCTTTGTCCCGTGTTGGAAGAAATGGTTGTCGTAGCCGAACCGTTGAAGGGGGCTGTCATGCAGGTTCACAGAGAGGCAGCTAAACAGTTGCCGATGATCAGCAGGAACCCGCTTGTGGGAGTCAGGAAGGCCGGAGCCGATGATGAGATATCAGGGCGGTATGGGAAAGAACGGCGGATAGGGGTTGTTTTTTCCGGAGGGCCCGCGCCCGGTGGACACAATGTCATAGCCGGGCTTTACGAAGGGGCCCAAAAAGCAAATCCGAAGAGCGAGATCATCGGTTTCCTGGTGGGTCCTGCAGGGGTTATGAAAGGAACTTACATTAATATTACCGGGGATCTCGTTGCAAGGTATCGAAACGCGGGCGGTTTTGCGATGATCAAGACCGGACGGGACAAGATCGACACCCCGGAGAAAATGGAGCAATGCAGAAAGACATGCAGAGACCTGCGGTTGGATGCGCTTGTGATTGTGGGTGGAGATGATTCAAATACAAATGCCGCTTTTGTCGCAGAGGCTACACAAGACATCGGCGTACAGGTGATAGGCGTACCAAAAACCATTGACGGTGACTTGCAGGTTCCAGAATATTGCCAGATATCCTTTGGTTTTCATTCCGCGGCCAGGGCCTATGCAAACACCATCGGGAGTTTATGTGTAGATTCTTCTTCCGATGTAAAATACTGGCATTTTGTCAAGATAATGGGGAGAAGCGCCAGTCACCTTGCTATGGAAGCCGCATTTCTGTCACATCCGAATGTGGTGCTGATCGGAGCTGAGGTGGCAGATAAAGAGATGAACATACACGACATTGTGAAGCATATATGCGATGCAATCGTCAAGAGGTCGGAACTGGGCAGAAACTACGGTGTTGTTGTAATGCCTGAAGGGCTCTTGGAGTGCATAGATGATATTAATGTCATTATCCTCAAGCTCAACAAGATTATTGCGGACTACAACAGGAATTCAGCCGGGGAAGGGCGGGATTTTCACAGAGATCTTACAAGCATGTCCGATAAAATGCGGTACGTCAATACCCACCCGATTTGGAAGGACTATGACAGCCGTGTTCTGATTGACCTTCCGCAAGAGCTCCAGGATGGTCTGTTCAAGCCCCGTGATGCTCACGGGAATTTTCAGTTTTCCCAGGTTCCCATTGATGAAATCGTGCTTGATATGGTCAGGACATACCTGATCAGGCTGAAGAATGAAGGCAAATTCAAGGGGCAATTCAAGGCACAGTCCATTTTCGCGGGCTATTTTGGACGTGGAACACTCCCCACCAAGTTTGATTGCGATTATGCTTACAACTTAGGACAGACTGCTTTTGCTCTGATCGCTAACGGCCTTACCGGATATATGGCCGCGATAAAGGATCTTTACCTCCCGGTTTCCGGCTGGAACCCCGTAGGTGTCCCCATTGCATCACTTCTGCATCTCGAAGAGAGAAAAGGAAGACTCCAATTGGTGATCCAGAAGTCGCTCGTGGATCTTGAGGGGGGAGCATTCAAGGCCTTTAGCAGGGAAAGGGTAAAGTGGGTTATTGAAGATAACTACAGGACACCCGGACCTATACAGTTTTATGGCAGCAACGTGGAGTCAAGACCGATCATTGTGCAACTCAACGAGTTCGGCAAGGATTTGGATTAAAAAAAGGGGGTGACCGTAACCGGCCACCCCTTGTTTCTGGTCCTTATAGTCTTCTTGCAACTGCGATTAAAAACGCAGCTTGCTCTCTTTCTAACCCTTCTTGAAAAACTTCTTGCGACCGAATCCGGCAAGACCGACCAGACCTGAACCTAAGAGCAACATCGTAGCAGGCTCGGGAACGGGGGCAACGTCTGACACACCGACGACCATATCACCAAAATCGAGATCACTTCCAATTGAGATGTCTAAGTCTTCAAAGGCAAGGACTACGTCAGAACCCAAGAGACGACCTACCGAATTGTCGGTTGTATCAAAAAGCAT
>MAXM01000022.1:2931-3182 GCA_001751015.1 Desulfobacterales bacterium C00003106 | reverse complement strand
GCTCTCAAATCACAAAAGTTGATGGAATAGCAAGCTATTGTGCGGTTTTTGGGATTTGAGATCGGGCAAAGGTGGCCTGAAGCTGTGATGCATAGTTGTAGAAAATGCTGATTCGCACCTGAATCTCTTCAACGAACGGTAGGCCTTTATCAATGTCTCCTGGGCGGAGTCATTGGCCTCATGATAATCCCCGAGGAACCAGTAACAGAGGTTAAACAACCTGTCCTTGTGCCTGATGACCAGATCATCAA
>MAXM01000022.1:260-2771 GCA_001751015.1 Desulfobacterales bacterium C00003106 | reverse complement strand
ATTTATGTGAAGGTCTATATTCAGACAATTCCTGTCCGGAAATGTTCCCCTGAACGTACTTCGTTGCTATCTCCTGCTTCCATCCGAGTTGCCGCAGGGCTTTGTAAGCATACAATTGACTGTACCAGTGATCGGACCTCTCAATCCTTTTCATGATCTCCTTTTCAGCCCTCCTGTCCCCTCTTTGACCCAGGGCGTAAAAGGCCTTGCAAACCACGTTGGGACAAGGGTCATCCAGCAAAGTCAGAAGCAATTGGTAAGTCTCCGGATGCCGACTTAGCCCGAACGCCCTTGCCAGCCATAAGCGTTCGGATATGTGCGGGCTGGCCGGCAGCCTGCGACAGGCCTGAAGGTCCCCGATTTCCAGCCTTTGCCTTACTATGGTTTTCAGGGCTGCGACCCTGTGCTGCCGGGATTCGGAGTTCAGGGCTTCAGACAGATTGGAGGGATCAACCATCCTGGTTTTTGCACAAGAAAGGGGCAGTAACAGGGCCAGGCCTATTGAGAAACAGATCGTTGCAGCAGCCACGGAAGAAGGTGTTGCGCCAACCAAAAAACTCAAAACAAAGCGGACCAGGGCAAAGACCATCACATACAAGACAACGGGAAATCCGAGTACAAGGCAAAAAATCGTGGCCTGACGAAAAAAAACGTGCCTGTCCACTTCCACGGCAAGATTTTTCAGGACCTTTTCCGGAAAGGAGAAAAAATCCTTGTCCGTGCTTTGGAGAACCATATCGCCTTTGTACTTGAAGACCAGATTTTTTGCCGCCTCGTCGATCTCTATCTCGACTGGCGCATCTGCGTTCACAGGCAGGTAATCGTAACGGATCAACGTATTATCGATACGTCGGGCAAACGCCTTGTCCGTGATCGGAGCCACGCGGCAGGGCTTAAGTGTCTTCTGTTCCAGGGATTTGAAGACCTCCGCCGGGTACATGGTATAGCGATAGTAGAAATTATTGATCTTTTCCCCGACTCTGTTCGACAAGAGCAGATAATCCCGAATATCCTGAAACGGGGATTGATTGGCATGGGCCGTCCACAGCATCATTAGTACGGCAACAGGAAGGATGTGGAGGAGCCTGTTCAACCATAGACCTTTTTTGCGTTGTTCAGGCATCCATTTCAGAGCGGCTATGAAGACCACAGGGGGAACGATAAGGAAATATGACAAGACCACCGGACAAAAGCCCTGGCTGTTCGCAGCGAGACAGAGGACTATCCACAAGATGATAATCGGAATCAGTATGGTCTTGCTTCGCCCTGAGATGCGATCATAGAACCAGGCAAAGCCGACAGAGAAGAGAGACAGCCCGGCGCCAATACTTAACGTAAAAAAGATCCCCCCGAAAAAAGCAGGCGCGAATTCCTTCAGAGTATGCGTCACCCGTTGGTTGGGGATAGAAAGATACCCTGCTTCTGAAATGGTCGTGACGGTCTGGTAGAGGTCGGCATTTGAGAGATACACATGCAGAGTCGATAGAATCTGTGTTGTCAGCAGGCCCAAAAAGAGAGCCTTGGCAATCCAGAAGATCCTGTTCATTTCACGACACCAGGGAAAGGGAAAAGATGGCTATATTGCCCAGGACATGGATCGTGATAGGAACCATCAGGTTTTCTTCCACCTCATAGGCCACGGCAAAAACAATGCCTCCTATAAGCTGAGTCAGGGGAATCCCGGAAATAATTGCATGGGCAAAAACAAAGATAACGGTGCTGCCGGCCACGGCCACAATCACACCCCACCGTCTCAGAAAACCGTAAAGAATGCCTCGAAAAAAGATCTCTTCTGCAACAGGACTCACCAGGCCGGCCACCACGAAAAGCAATACTATCCCCTGTGTGTCCGGCGGCAGATGGGTCCTGATCAGTCCGAGAGGCTTTTCTATGTGAGCTGCATACAGAACGGCAAGACCAAGAAAAGCACATAGTCCGAAAACAGCCGACCAGATCAATCCCTTCTTCAGTCCGGCTACTCTCCGGCCTTGAGCCAGCCCTATGGATGACATCCCCTTGCCCCAGGCAGAGACAATCAGGAAAAAAAGCAGGATCTCTGCTGCCCGTACTACACCGAGAATTGACAAGGAGGAATACCCGTGCTCAGCAAGGAGAACTCCTGTGGCAGCTTCAGTGATCAGCAGAGCGGCAAGGGAGAGAAACAAGATTCTCGTCTCGATTGTTTTAGGCGCCATTTCACCTTCCATTGATTGAGGATTGCGTAATAGTTTTCTTGCATACGTCGCAATCTACGCAAAAAAACATGGCGACCGTTCTCGCATAGAAACAGGCTTCACATTCCACAGGCCAGGCAGGAATAGCAAGCTTTTTAGAGGAGTTTTGCGAATGAGAAGGGGAAACTGTCTGTTTTCACGTCCCAACCTACCTGAAGATAGCCTTTTCGTTCAGACGAGAGTTGTAACCATGTGACTTTGCTATAGATATAAAACACCCGCTTCCGTCTGAATCACTGTTACCGCCGTCTTCAGCACCGCTATCCGTAAATGTGGC
>MAXM01000022.1:0-224 GCA_001751015.1 Desulfobacterales bacterium C00003106 | reverse complement strand
GTGACAGTCTTCTCGGCATCCATGGTAACGGTTCCGGGATTTTGTGAACCGCTCAAATCATCGCTCCATCCACTGAACACCCAGCCTGAATCAGCTTGAGCTGTCAGTTGCACCTGCGTATTTTCATCATAGGCAGCCCCGGGAGGATCAAGCGTCACAGTACCCTCGCCAACCTTGTCGATGGCAATTGTATAGTGGTCAGATTGAAGCTCGGTAAATGTGGC
>MAXM01000021.1 GCA_001751015.1 Desulfobacterales bacterium C00003106 | reverse complement strand
CTTATGTCGGGGCTTTCCCGACCATATCCTTTGAATTGCTACCGGGCTTCGTTATGTTGTGCTAACTTCCCGGAGACTTGGCCTTGTATGCTATTTCTGTCCGTAGGCTCACAACTCTGCTCTGCAGCTTCGTTCAACCCCTTCCTAACAACTGCCCTTGCATTCGGTTAGCATTTTGTTTAAATATTGGAATAGTAACAAGGTTTACGTATAGGGGACTTCCATCCTATAAGTTCACGCCCGTGCCGGACGTACACACCCCGTTCAAGCTGACAACTGGAAGCTTGTGATTATTTCAACTCTTGTAATTTTACCCAACTCACTTGGTGTAAGGGAGATATTTGCCTTCTTGCGTTAGAGTTGGAGGCGGGCGATGAAGGCAGAATCAAGGATAAGAGGAGAGCCGATAATGAATAACAACCCCAAAACGTTTTCACTCCTGACACCCATCCTGCTCCTGATCATCTTGACCGGCGGGGCGCTGGACACGTGGTGGATGGTGCGGCGGGCCGACCGCGAGATGCGCGAGAGACTGCTCGGGCAGACACGGCTCCTGGCGCAGACGGTGAGCATCGAGCGGATCAAGGCGCTGTCGGGTACGGAAGCCGACTTGGACAAGCCCGAGTATCTGCGGCTCAAGGGGCAGTTCGCCCTCGTCAAGCAGGCCAACGACAAGTGCCGGTTCATCTACCTCATGGGCCGCAAGGACCATGTGCCTGGCGGGAACACCGTGAAGAGAGGCGACCAAGTTTTTTTCTTCGTGGACAACGAGCCGGTCGGCTCCGAGGACGAATCGCCCGCCGGACAGGTCTATGACGAGGTGCCGGAAGGGTATCGGCGCGTGTTTGACACCCGGGTTGCGGCCGTCGAAGGTCCGGTCACCGACCGCTGGGGCACGTGGGTCACGGGGCTGGCCCCACTGACCGACCAGCAAACCGGTAAACTCCTCGCCGTGCTGGGCATGGACATCGACGCCCGCACCTGGAAATGCGACATGGCCCGTGCCGCTCTGCCGCCGGTTCTGCTCACGCTGACACTGATCGCGATCCTGTTGACCTGCACCGTCCTCATGGCCCGGCGCTCGCGATACGCCGGCACGACGCCGCGCTGGATGCGGGGCCTCGAACCGGCCGTGGCCGTCGCCGTAGGGCTGGTCCTGACCCTGTTTGGCACCTGGACGGCGCATGAAAGAGCGTTCTACAACCGCACCGAGTCCTTCGAAAATATGGTGGCAAGCAAGACCGGCGATATCGCCAAGACAATGTGCGACCTCCGCGATATCGAACTGGAGGGCCTGGCCGATTTTTATGAAGGCAGCGAGAATGTCACTGCGGATGAGTTCCAACACTACACCCAATACCTGAGGCAGAACCCGGCCATCCAGGCCTGGATATGGATTCCGGCTGTGGCTGCGGCGGACAAGTCCCGCTTTGAACAAAAGGCCCGGGCAGCGGGATTGACTGATTTTGAAATATGGCAGAAAGACGCACAGGGAAAGCGGGTACCGGCCTCCGGGCAGGAGGTGTACTATGCCGTGTTCCGTGTGACGCCCTTGGCGGGCAACGAACGCGCCATAGGCTATGACCTCGCCTCGGAACCGCTTTGCCGGACGGCCCTGAAAGAGGCGGCGCGCACCGGCTTATCGAGCGCCACTCACCCCATCACCCTGGGGCAGAAGACGACTAATGAGAAGGGGATGCTGGTCTACCGCCCCGTCTTTGACGGCGGTGAATCCAAGCGTCTGTGCGGCTTTGTGCTGGCAGTGCTGCGGATGGAAAATCTGCTCAAGAGATCGAACCCTGACAAATTTGCGTCTATGGAACTTTTCCTCCTGCGCAAGGATGCCGCGCCCGAGTCCGTCGCTTCTTCCTGCGATACCGACCACGCCCCGGTCTCGGGGCCTTCCATGACCCGCCCCGTCTTTGCCTTTGGCAAGGCCTTTGCCGTAACCGCTCACGCGGGGCCGAATTTTATGCGGCTTCACCCGGCGCGGACAGGTTGGCTGACCTGCCTGACAGGGTTGCTGCTCACGACCGCGCTGGTCATCGTGGTTAGTGCGGTCCTCCGCCGGCGCGAGGAACTGGAGAGGCTGGTCCTCGATCGGACCACCGCACTGGCCGACAGCGAGAAGCGCTTTCGCACGCTCTACGAGACTACTGGCGATGCCATCATGATGCTCGATGAAAGTGGCTTTTTCGCCTGCAATCCGAAAGCCTTGTCGATGTTCAGGGTCGCAACCGAAGAAGTGTTCTGCTCGAAGCATCCGGTGGAACTGTCGCCCGCCCGGCAACCCGACGGTGCCGACTCGATGACAGCGGCGAAGGAGCGGATGGAAACGGCCATGACAGAGGGGAGCCATCGTTTCGAATGGGTTCACAAGCGCTGGGACACCGGAAAAGAATTCCCTGCGGAAGTACTCCTCTCCACAATGGAGCTGGAGGGCAAACAGGTCTTGCAGGCGACGGTGAGAGACATCACCGAGCGCAAGCGGGCCGAGAGCAAACTTCTGGAAACCAACCGGGAACTCGAAGCGGCCACGGCCCGGGCTAACGAGATGGCCGTGCAGGCCGAGATGTCCAGCATCGCCAAGAGCGAGTTTGTAGCCAACATGAGCCACGAGATCCGCACGCCCATGAACGGGGTCATCGGCATGACAGGGCTACTGCTGGACACGGAGCTTAACGAGGAGCAGCGCCGCTACGCCGAGACAGTACGCGCAAGCGGCGAATCGCTCATGAGCATCATCAACGACATTCTGGATTTTTCCAAGATCGAGGCGGGCAAGCTGGAGATGGAGACGCTCGACTTTGACCTGCGCGCCCTGCTGGACGATTTTGCCGAGATGATGGCGCTCAAGGTGCACGAAAAGGGCCTGGAGTTCCTCTGCGCGGCGGAACCGGACGTGCCTGCATACCTCCGGGGCGATCCGGGCCGCCTGCGCCAGGTGCTCATAAACCTTGTGGGCAACGCGGTCAAGTTCACGCACGATGGCGAGGTCGCGGTGCGCGCGAGCCTTGAATCTGAGACCGGCGACGAGGCACTGGTGCGTTTTTCTGTACGCGACACGGGCATCGGTATCCCGGCGGACAAACAAGACAGCCTGTTCCATCAGTTCACTCAGGTGGACGCGTCCACCACACGCAAGTATGGCGGCACCGGCTTGGGTCTGGCCATCTCAAGACAACTGGTCGAGATGATGGGCGGCGAGATCGGCATTAACTCAGAAGAAGGTAAGGGAACGGAGTTCTGGTTCACGGCCCGCTTCCTCAAGCAGTCGGAACGGGAGCTCGACAAGACGGTGCCGGGCAATCTGTCTGCGTGCTCGGCACAGTCAGACGTGCGCGGTGCGCGCATGCTGGTGGTAGACGACAACGCCACAAACCGGGAGATCCTGCTCGGCCGGTTCAAGGCTTGGGGCGCGCGGTCTGACGAAGCAAGCGACGGCGAAATGGGTCTGCGTCTGCTGCGCGAGGCGGCCCAGGCGGGCGATCCCTATCGGGTTGCCGTTCTCGATATGCAGATGCCGGGCATGGACGGTGAAGAACTGGGCAGGGCCATCAAGGCGAACGCCGAGCTGGCCGACACGCGGCTGGTGATGATGACCTCCATAGGCCGGCGGGGGGACGCGCGACGCCTCGATGAAATCGGTTTTGTCGCGTATCTCACCAAACCCGTACGCCAGTCCGACCTTTTCGACAGCCTGGCCGCAGTGCTGGCCGGGGAGACGCGCAAAGCCAAACGGCCCATTGTGACGCGCCACTCGGTCCGTGAGATGCGGCGCGGCAATGTGCGCATCCTGCTGGCCGAGGACAACATTGTCAACCAGAAGGTAACGCTTGCCTTTCTGAAGAAACTCGGACTCTCCGCTGACGCGATGGCCAATGGAATCGAGGCGGTCAAGGCGCTGGGGTTGATTCCCTACGACCTGGTCCTGATGGATTGTCAGATGCCCGAGATGGACGGCTATGAAGCCACAGCCCGGATCCGGAGCCCGCAATCCCAAGTCCTCAATCACGACATTCCCATCATCGCCATGACCGCCCACGCCATGCATG
Source organism: Desulfobacterales bacterium C00003106 (assembly GCA_001751015.1). GTDB lineage: Bacteria > Desulfobacterota > Desulfobacteria > Desulfobacterales. The sequence goes on along the minus strand of MAXM01000021.1, from coordinate 120 downwards.
GCGACCGTGAGAAATGCCTGGAAGCGGGCATGAACGATTATCTCTCCAAGCCTGTCGTTCCGCAGACCCTGGCCGAGATGCTCGACAAATGGCTGCCGCAAGAGAGGGATGAAGGAAGGG
>MAXM01000020.1 GCA_001751015.1 Desulfobacterales bacterium C00003106 | reverse complement strand
GCTGCTCTTTCTGCAGGGCGAATTCCAGGAATGGATATCCGCACAGAGACATCTGCACAGCTTCAGACTGATATCCTACAACCACAATGATCGATTCAAAACCCGTCCTGATCACGGCATTCACAGTATGCGCGATCATCGGCAGACCCGCCATCGGGTGCAGGACCTTGGCCTGTCTTGACTTCATCCTGGTCCCCTTGCCCGCCGCCAGCACTATTACCGCCATCTTTGTGATCTTGTAACCCTTCACGCCTTCTCCTGTCAATAATTCCGCAAAATCGGCCATTTCATTGATATTATTAGTAAGTGCCTAAAGTGAGCTAAAGTATATTAAAGTGCCTAAAGTTAAGGAATGCCGCCATGTTATATATTTCTTAATCGATCAATGCACGACGGGGCAAACTCTAAGTTATGGATTATAATCAGCACACAGAAGGTGTACCATCACTTTAGGCATTTTAGGCGCTTTAATATACTTTAGGCACTTTTCGTCCGGCAATCCATCTATCTCTTATCATGCCGAATTTATTATTCAGGGTTCAAAGGTTATAGTCTACATAATAAATAGCAGAACCACTATGGAAAATCAAGGCATCTTCCCAAGTCTCTTGTCTTCCTCATAGGAACGTGGACAAAACAAAAAAAGGCAGGTTGTTCACACAACCTGCCTTTTCCTTACTATGTATGTGTCAGGTTAGAGGGCTATCCTCTCCCCCCTTCCACCATCTGTCTTCTCATCAGAGCGCGTTGCAATGCTGCGCGAGCACGCGTATGGTCGAATACCTCTTTTTTTGCGTCTGCTCTCATCGCTTCGGCAAGTCTTTCCTCGGCCCTTTTCATGGCCGCCCTGGCCCGCTCCACGTCAATGTCACGCCTTCGCTCCGCTGATTCCGCCAGGATAGTCACCTTGTTCGGAAGCGCCTCGGAGAACCCCCCGTTGATAAAGACATATCGTTCTGTTCCGGATTTGTCTTTATAGCGCACCGCGCCTACCTTCAGCGTAGTAAGAAAGGGTGTATGATTCGGCAGAATACAGAATTCTCCGTATGTGCCCGGCGCAACGACCATTTGCGCCTCATCCTCCACCACATTCTTTTCCGGTGTTACAATTTCCAACACGATCTGTTTCTCTGCCATAGAATCACCTAACCTTTATTTCTCTTTATTCTTACCCGGCAGCCGCCATCTTTTCCGCCTTTTCCAAAGCGCCCTCAATGCCGCCTACCATGTAAAAGGCCTGCTCAGGAACGTCGTCGTGCTTGCCTTCCGCGATCTCCTTGAACCCCTTTATCGTGTCTTCCACCTTCACGTATTTACCATCCACACCCGTAAACTGGGCCGCAACGTGGAACGGCTGCGAAAGGAATCTCTGCATCCTGCGGGCTCGTCCAACTATGAGTTTATCCTCATCCGAAAGTTCATCCATACCAAGAATAGCGATAATGTCCTGCAGCTCTTTGTACTTCTGGAGAATCTGCTGCACCTCACGCGCAACTGCATAGTGCTCTTCGCCGATAGCGTTCGGGTCCAGAATCCTCGACTGTGAATCGAGCGGGTCAACCGCGGGGTATATTCCAAGTTCCGTAATCGCACGGGAGAGAACCACCGTACCGTCGAGATGAGCAAATGTCGTGGCCGGAGCCGGGTCTGTCAAGTCATCCGCCGGCACATACACACACTGCACAGCGGTAATTGATCCCTTTTTCGTCGATGTGATCCGCTCCTGAAGTTCACCAAGGTCAACAGCAAGCGTAGGCTGATAACCAACGGCAGAAGGCATACGCCCAAGAAGCGCGGAAACCTCCGAACCTGCCTGGGTAAAGCGGAAGATGTTGTCAATGAAGATAAGCACATCCTGGCCTTCCTCATCCCGGAAGTACTCGGCCTCTGTCAGGGCTGAGAGCGCAACACGTGCGCGAGCGCCCGGAGGCTCTGTCATCTGTCCATATACCAGGGCCGCCTTTGGAAGGACCCCGGAGTCCTTCATCTCATGGTAGAGGTCATTTCCTTCTCGCGTTCTTTCCCCCACGCCTCCAAACACGGATATACCGCCGTGCTCCATGGCGATGTTGTGGACCATCTCCATCATGACAACCGTCTTGCCCACGCCGGCGCCGCCAAACATCCCCATCTTGCCGCCCCGCGGAAACGGCACCAGCAGATCTATAACCTTAACACCTGTCTCAAGCACATTGACCGAGGTGTCCAGTTCCGTAAAGGCAGGGGCTTCCCTGTGAATCGGCAGCATCTTCTCACTGCTTACCTCCCCCAGCCCGTCAACAGGCCTTCCCACGACATTGAGCACGCGCCCCAGGGCCGCCTTTCCAACCGGCATCATGATCGGCTTACCAGTGTCCTTTGCCGGCATACCCCGAACCAGACCGTCCGTGGTATCCATTGCAATTGTTCGGACAACATTGTCGCCGAGATGCTGAGCCACCTCAACCACCAAATTGTCCGGCTCGTCGTTGATAGTGGGATTGGAGATGGTGATAGCCGTCAAGATCGTCGGAAGCTTCCCCGGCTCAAACTCAACGTCCACACACGGCCCCACCACCTGTACGATCTTACCTATGTTCTCTGTTGTTCCCATCAAATGACCTCCTCATATACTTTATAAAATGACTTTTTTTATCCCTTAAGCGCCTCAGCGCCGCCGACAATATCCATCAACTCAGAGGTTACAGCTGCCTGGCGCGCCTTGTTGTACACAAGCGTCAGGCTGTCAACCATGTCATTACACGCTGTTGTAGCATTATCCATAGCCATCATACGGGCGGCATGCTCGCTGGCGGACGTCTCCAGCAAGGCGCTGTAGATCTGCACCGAGATATTTTTCGGCAGAAGATCCGCCAGCAACAGGTCTGCGGACGGTTCACAGATGTGTTCGGGAAGATACTCCCTCTCGGCGGAACCTGGTTCCTCCACTTCTTCGGACTCAACTGCGGAAATAGGCAGCAGCTTTTTCGTTACGGCATTGTGCCTTGCCATAGATATAAACTCGGCATAGACCACATGCACCTCATCCGATTCCTCGGCGAGAAAGCTGTTTATCGCAGCCGTTCCGATATTCGAAGCCACATTAAAGCCGAAACCGCCCCCTACCACGCCTATATGTTCGGCCACTATGGGAAAGGCAGTCTTACGGGCAAAATCACGCCCCTTTTTCCCCACGCAGATAACACGCACGCTCTTTCCGTCAGCGGCCTGCGCCTGAGCAAGTTCCTCGGCCTGTTTGATCAGATTAGCATTGAAACTGCCGCACAGCCCGCGGTCGGACGTCATAACTATTATGTCTGTTGTCTTGACCTCGTCACGTTCACAAAGAAGAGGATTGCCCCCGGCATCCGCCTTCCCTGCCAGACTCCCGAGCACCTCGGCAAATTTTGCGGCATACGGCCTGAAGTCTTCCATCTTTATCTGGGCGTTCCGCAACTTGGACGTTGCGACCATGTTCATGGCCTTCGTAATCTGGCGTGTCTTTTTGACCGCCACTATCTTCATCTGTATATCTTTTAAAGTCGCCATAGGTATCTATCCTTACCTGTCTTGTTGTATAGACCGGGGCTCTGTTATTGCAAGGTGGCCTTGAAATCCTCGGTGTATTCTCCAAAGGCCTTTGTCATGGTCTGATCAAGCGAATCTCCGATCTCTTTCTTTTCATCAAGCTCCTTGAATATCTGCGGATATTTCTGCTCTATAAACGAATAGAGCCCCTCTTCGTATTTTGCCAGAGATTCACACGGCAGTTCATCGAGAAAACCGCGGGTTCCGGCGTAGAGTATGGATACCTGTTTTTCCATTGGAAGCGGATTGTACTGAGGCTGCTTCAAGATCTCCACAAGACGCACTCCCCTTGTAAGCTGAGCCTGCGTCGCCTTGTCAAGGTCGCTTCCGAATGCGGCAAATGCCTCCAGCTCGCGGAACTGGGCCATATCGAGCCGCAAGGTGCCGGCCACCTGCTTCATAGCCTTTACCTGAGCCGAGCCACCCACACGGGATACGGACAGTCCGACATTGATAGACGGACGGACACCGGAAAAGAAAAGAGACGGCTCCAAGTATATCTGCCCGTCTGTAATCGAGATAACATTTGTGGGAATAAATGCGGAGACGTCCCCGGCCTGGGTCTCAATAATAGGAAGCGCTGTCAGGGAACCTGCTCCCAGTTCATCGTTGAGCTTTGCAGACCTTTCAAGGAGACGTGAATGATTATAGAAGATGTCGCCCGGATACGCCTCACGGCCCGGAGGACGACGAAGAAGCAGGGATATCTGACGGTAGGCCACTGCCTGTTTGGAAAGATCGTCATAGATTATCAGGGAGTGTTTCCCTTTGTCACGATAGAATTCGCCCATGGAACAACCGGCAAACGCCGCAACGTACTGAAGCGTTGCCGGGTCGCTGGCGCATGCCGAGATGACCGTGGTATACTCCATGGCGCCGTGTCTTTCCAGCACATCCACAACCTGGGCCACGGTCGACTTCTTCTGGCCGATGGCTACGTAGATACAGGCCACATCCTGGCCTTTTTGATTGATAACAGCGTCGACTCCGATTGCAGTCTTGCCGATCTGACGGTCGCCGATAATCAGTTCACGCTGTCCGCGTCCGACAGGGGTCATAGCGTCAATCGCCTTGAGGCCGGTGTACATCGGCTCATGAACTGACTTACGCGCGATAACGCCGGGCGCCGTGACCTCGATCCTGCTGTACTGGTCAGTCTCAATCGGACCTTTTCCGTCAATAGGCTCGCCGATGCCTGACATCACCCTCCCGAGAGTCGCATCGCCAACCGGAACCTGAGCGATATTTCCGGTCCGCTTTACCATGTCTCCTTCCTTGATGTGGATATCCTCGCCCATGATAGCGACACCAACATTCCCCTCCTCGAGGTTGAGACAAAGACCCATGATACCGCCCGGGAACTCGAGAAGTTCCATTGCCATGGCATTTTCAACACCATATACCCTTGCAATGCCGTCACCGACGGAAAGGACTGTTCCGGTCTCGCTCAAGTCTACTTTCTTGTCGTAATCCTTGATCTGCTCAGTAATGATTTGACTTATTTCTTCGGCTCGAATTTGCATTAGACCTTCTCTCCCCTTTTGAAAACATCATTTATTGTTGACAGTTGTGTGCTGATGCTGCCGTCAAACACCAAATCCCCCATTCTCGTTACTATCCCCCCGATGAGCGCGGGATTGGTCTGGACATCTAAAATCACCTTTTTCCCTGTCATCTTGGACAGGGCTTCGCGAATCTTTTCCTCGGCCTCGGATGAAAGCTCCACAGCGGAACTTACCATTGCACGCGCAATATTTGTAAGCTCATCCGTCAATTTCTCATACAGTTCGCTGATATCCTTCAGAGACGATATCCGGTCCTTATCAAATACAAGATATAAAAAGGAATTCATCACATTGGACAGATACATCTTGCCCAAAACACCTTGAAGGACCTTTTTCCGGCCTTCAGCAGGGTAAAGCGGATTGGTCAGCGCCTGCTTCAGGCCCGACCCATCCTCCTCAAGAGTCACAACAAACTCCGCCAACTCATCCTTATATGCCTCGGCCTGGTTGTCCTCTTTCCCAATGGCCAGAAGCGCCTTTGCGTACCTTCGTGCAATCGCTAAATTCTTCACTGTGCCACCACCACCTTTGCTATGTATTCATCGACCAAACGGTTCTGGTCATCAGTATCGATTTGTGCCTGGATCAGCTTCTGCGCGACCGCCACGGATTCCGTAACGATCTCTCCCTGAATCTCGGCCTTTGCCCTGTCAAACTCATGCTGAATCGCCGCAGTTGCGTTTTCCCGCATCTTGTCGGCCGCCTTCTTGGCCTCTTCAATGATCTGTGCCTTGACCTTCTCTCCTTCTTCTATGTAGGAATCAACAATCTTTGCCGTCTCCTCCTGCAGAAGACCCAGTTTTTCCTTGTACTCTGCTTGCATTTTCTCAGCTTCGGCTTTCTGTTGTTCCAGATCCGCCAGTTTTTCCCGGATACCCTGTGTCCGTGCTGCAAATGCCTTTCCCACAGGTTTGCGCAACAGAAAAAAGAGTGCGCCTACGAGCACGACAAAATTGAAAATACGGTAAATGAAATCCGCTGTTTTGTTGAACCCGCTGTCGCCATGCTCTCCACCGGAAGAGGCGAACGCCATCCCGACTCCGAACAAGAGAACCACAGCAGCAAGGCAACAGACTAAAGCCACTACCCTTTGTTGTCGAATAAAGCAAAATTTCCTCATGAAAGAGCCCTCCCCAGTATTTTTTCCGCAATCACATGAGAAAAGGTGTCTACATCCTTCTTGAGTGTGTTGCGGACATTCTCCACATCCTTTGCGATCTGGGATCGTACCGATTCCATCTCAGCCAGTATCTCTTGCTGGATCTTGCCTACAAGCTGCTTCTCTTCTCCTTCCCCTTCAGCCTTGAGGGCTTCCTTCTTCTGGAACCCCGCCGCCTTTGCATCATTGATCCTGTCGGCGAACTCCTTCTTTGTCTTCTCCGCCTTTTGGGTGAGATCTACGATGTTCTCTTCGAATCCGGCTATCTTTTCTTTCCGTTCGTTCAGGATTCGTCGTATCGGCCGGTATAGAACAAGATTGAGTAAAAAAAGCAGCAACAGGAAGTTGCCGATCTGTAAGAAAAGTGTCCAGTCAGGTGCAATTTGAACCATGGCGTTCTCCTTAACTAATAGCTTGGTTAGCTTGGTGAAAATAACCTAAATATTTTGTTTTCACGTACAACACCTTAAGGCAGGAATGGTTGCAGAGTAGATGCAAGCCTGTACCATTAAGTCAGCTACGATGTCAAAGGTTTTTTTATTTTTCTCTCTTTCAATCTCTCCTTATGAAATAGCCGTCCATCCACACAGTCGCTTCTAAGGAAAGGCTCGGTTTCCCCCGCGAACATGCGCACGACCTGCTGAAAATGAATTAAATCTCTCTTTACCCCTATCCCATACCGCCTTTCGGCAATACCTTAAAATCAAACTTCGCTTCTTTACCACAATACCATATTTTTTTCAAGACAATATTCCCGATGGTTTCGCAAGAAGTCTTTCCACACCAAAATCCTGCCCCCGTTCCTTAGGGACGGGGACGGAATAACTTTCCCAGGCAGGCGCATAGATTTGGGTCAAATTTGTTCGATCTCAAATCACAAAAGTTGATGGAATAGCAAGCTATTTTGAGGTTTTTGGGATTTGAGATCGGGTAAAGGTGGCCTGAAGGTCTATAGTTGCGGAAGTTATTTCGTCCCCGTTCCTTACGACGGTTCGGATTTCTTGAACAGGAACCGGCGCATGCTGATGTTCATCAGCAAGCCTATTCCGACCATTGTGGTGAGGCTCGAAGACCCTCCGTAGCTGATAAGAGGCAGCGGCACCCCCACGACCGGCATCAGCCCCATGGTCATCCCCACATTGATAAATACCTGCCACCCGATCATCGATACGATTCCCACAGCCATGACTGTGCCGAAGTTCTCTCTCGAACGTAAAGCGATATTTACGCCCCATACGAGCAGGCAAAGATACAAAAAAATTACTATGATCGCTCCCACGAAGCCCCATTCCTCCGCCAGAACCGAAAAGATGAAATCCGTATGTTGTTCCGGCAAAAAACAGAGATAACTTTGCGTTCCTTTTAGAAATCCTTTACCGAAAACCATTCCGGATCCAATGGCTATCTTGGATTGAATGACATGATACCCCGCCCCCATCGGGTCTCGCTCCGGATTCAGGAAAGTCAATATCCGCTCTATCTGGTAGTCCTTCAGAAGAAGCCATACCAGGGGCATACCCGATGCCCCCGCTGCGGTGAGCAAGATAAAGGAATTTCTTTGGATTTTTACAAAAAGAACTATGGAGCCGGCCACGAGCAGGACCAGCATGGCGGACCCCAGATCCGGCTCCGTCGCAATAAGCCAGAACGGAAGAATTATCCACAAAAACGGCTTTACGAGGTCACGCAGAGACACGCCTTTGTCCGTCATTTCTCTTGAGAAGTACCGCGCCAGAATAATAATGCAGCTAATCTTAGCCAGTTCAGAAGGTTGAAGGGAAAAAGGTCCGATAAAGAGCCATCGCTGGGACCCGGACACCACCCTGCCGAAGACCAGAACCGCAACGAGCAGGAGAATCGAAACAAAATAGATCGGCAGAGCCCACTGTTCCAACAGCCTGTAGTCAAACAGAAACGCCGCCGTCATTATTACCGCCCCGATACCGAACCAGTAGAGCTGTTTAATACAAAGGTAACTGCGGACTGAATCAGATGAAACAGCGCTGTAAAGCGTAACAATCCCAACCGTTGCAATAGAAGCAACTATGATCAGCAGAACCCAGTCAAAATGCTGTGCCAGCCGCCTGTCAAACATCTTATCCCCCGCATGAATTTCCACTTTTCCACACGACAATCAACGTATCAAGAAAACATATTGCCGGCAATTGTTTTTTCCGATTAATCAAGGTCGTTGAAAACCAAGGAGTTTTATAAGACAGCAGGATTCAAAGAAATTGCAGCAATGAGTTATACTCGACTTTGGTCATTTTTACTGAATGATAGTTCCTTTAAAATAAGGCTTTTAAAACAATGGGTTGGAAATAGACAAGGTCATCTAATCAACCTGATATGATATAATTCAATGTGAAAAAGCTCTATGTCTTGATGCTCTAAGATGAGGCGAAACTTAAAAATGGCCAAAGTCGAGTTAATGTTATAATATATTAAAAAAAGTATTAGCTGAAGGCAAGGGCGTTTCCGTGAGGAAGGGTCTGGAAAAGCCGGTGAGCAAAGCTATAAGCCGACGGATAGAAATAGCATCAAGGGCAAGTTC
>MAXM01000019.1:2987-3390 GCA_001751015.1 Desulfobacterales bacterium C00003106 | reverse complement strand
CTGCCGTCTTCTTGCATTCCAGGGGGGTGTGCGCCACTCGTGAAGCAATCGCCAGGCATTGGTTGCAACCGCCTTAGCCTCCTCAGATGGCTCATTGGTGGTGGCATCGGTTTTCTTCGAACGATAAATCAATCGAATCGCTTCGCAGAAAAACTCCGACTCGCTGGCAAGACGATTTTCCAGTAATTTTGGGGCAGCCCCACGATGATGATCTAACAACGGCAAATAAGCCCACTCCACACGGAAAAGATCATTCGGGGCAATTTCTGGGTCCTCCTGAAGCATCTTGATCAATTCCACCATGTGATAAGCATCCGTTGAATGGGATGGCTCTGATGAAGACAAAGCGGCGAGTAAGGCTCTCACACATTGACCTACATTGATTGGTTGCTTTGCGTGACGC
>MAXM01000019.1:287-2925 GCA_001751015.1 Desulfobacterales bacterium C00003106 | reverse complement strand
AGTCACCATCTGCTTGGTAAGGATTTGCATTGGTTTTTAACCAATATGTGTCCTGTACATCCCCCAGCCACTCTGCTGCGCGATCCCACGTTTTGTTGGTAAACGGCAAATAGCTGAGAAACTGACCGACCTGACCGCTGTCCCAGCCTGTTTTGCCTAACTCATCAGCCCAAGACCACTCATTGGTATAATNNTGAGAGCTTGCGATTTTCTGACTTTAGATATGCGGGCAGCAAAACCGTATCAATCTCTGCATTGGCGACACACCCAAGAGAATGCCCAACCTGACCAGGCGATTCGACAGCCTCGGCAAATTGAATGACCGATTCGATACCGCCTAATTCCAATATTTTCTCCACAGCTTTTTGGCGACGTTCATCGAGTTTTTTTCGTTGCTCCTCCCGATTGCCATTCTCTTCATAGAGGTCAAAGTCGCGGTCAGAGAATAAGTGCTGATAGAGGTTCAAAGGGTTCGATGGAGCCAGTTTGTCGGCAACCGCCTCGATTGGAGAGCGCAACTCGTCGTTCAAAGCCCATTTCGCGTCCGAAAAGCGTCTGTGTTTGGAGGTAAATTTCGTGAGCATATCCCAGAGGTGTAACCGNNTAAGTGACCATTTTGCCTCCGAAAACCGTCGGTGTTTGGAGGTGAATTTTGTGAGCCTGTCCCAGAGGTGTAACCGTTTGTCTTCTGGAAGCTCTGATATGGCATCGGACGATAAGAGCTCAATCAATTTGTCAAATGAAGGTTTGGGCAGGTTGTGGAAATGGTCAATAAGTTCTCCGAGCTTGGCTGTATCATGGCCTGCCATTGAAACAGCGAGTTCGGCATAAAACGACACCTGCGCCCAATATTCCTGATGAGTAACGCCTTTTTCCCAATCTTCGGGTATGGTGTTACGCCATGACGGTTTATGGGAACCCGAAGATACCTGATGCTGATTGGGCAACAGGCTGATTATCAGTTTCCAGGCGATTTCTGGCCATTCTTTGCAGAGTGTTTGAGCTGCGACCTTGCGCTTTTCAATTGGGGCAATCGTTTGCGGGAGGCATAGCAGCAAGATTGTTGACAGGGAATTGGCAGGTCGGTTTGCCCATTTGCCACCCGGATCATGACTGGAAAGTTCGCCAAGAATAACGCAAACACGGACTATGTATTTCTCATCCCATGCGAGCCCTTCCAGCGCCCAAAGAAGTCCGGTCAGATAATTACCTCCGGTAATACCATTCCCTTCCTGGGAGAAAAGCTCATCAAACGGGCACGGGGACAAACATAACGCATTTTCCACAGCGGCCAGAAACTCATCCTGCGCGGCCTCTGCCAATACTGGAAGCAAGTTGTTCAGGCTACCCCACAGTACCCAATCTGCATTTTCGAATATATCTCGGATAGCCAGAACAGCCGTGGCCTCAGCCTTGCCTTGGGAGCAGTTGATTAACGCACCAGGCATGCTACCAAGTAAGGCCAATCCCTCAGCCAGACCCTTTCGTAGCGCTGGCGAATTAGTCAGCACTTTTCCATGAACACTTGCCGCATACCGCTCTTTCGCTGGCAGTTCGAAAGAAGGGTCGCGTTCGGTCAGTACAGCGACGACAGATTCTTTAAAAATATCTAAGTTTTGATCAAATATTCGCGAACATAGCGCATCCCACAAATAGACACGTTCTGGAATCTTCCAAAGGCCGTTTCGAAGCGAAAATAGGCTGTCAGTAAGCTGAAGTGCCTCTCTGGCTTTCGGCACCCAATTTGTATAACTTTGAGTGGTTACCTTGTTTAAGATCGAGATGTCAGCTTCGTTTCTCTCGTTCCATGCGCCGATCAAATTCACTAAGGCAAAATCGGTAGCGTGCTGATGCTGGCTCCAGTCTGTTTTCGCTGGATCAGGCTGGGTTACTGTTAATTCTTTTGGAATGTGGGTAACGGCTGGCTGCTTGAAGGCTTCCTTTAAGTCTTTGGGTAGTCTTTCCAGTCTGATTGTCCCTGCATCCTGATTCCAGGTTTGTACAATATCAACAACCCGTGACCAGACCTGCTGTGGATATTGTTGGTTGAACTGTGAAATATGAGAGTGCAGGAGAGACAAAACGACACCAACCTCTTTCCCCAGATCATACCCAAGCAGGTGGAAATGGTTGAGAAACGAGTATAGTTCGTCTTTTGAAAAGTCCGAGTTATTGTTGGCCAGTTTTAGGTGGTGCTGGATTACTCCCAATTTTTCACCGCTCTTGGCAGGGCTGAAATTGGCTTGTTCAACATTTCTATAGAACTCATCTGCATTCTTGGTNNNTTGTTAGAATCCGTTGCGCTCAATGGGCCGGTAATCAGCGCAATAATATCCTTACCCTTTTTAAAGATACTCTGGTTATTGAAATCATTCCAAGCCGCCTGAATGACTTCTGAAAACACTTTGTCACCTTTGGTGATGCGAATCGAATGTTTTACTTGGCCAAGCAACTTCCGCCTTTCTTTTGAATCGGCTTTCTCAACGAAAACAATCAGGTCGTCAGTATCATATCCGTCAATCTTTCCCTGTAACTTTATTTCTTTGATAGGCCAGCAAGGCAGGCAGGGCGCATAGCCACCGGTCAACATCAACGCAACAAACGATGCTTGAACATGGGCCTCAAAGTGCCCGCCGCC
>MAXM01000019.1:0-153 GCA_001751015.1 Desulfobacterales bacterium C00003106 | reverse complement strand
TTTGCATCCGGTGCATTGGGTGGTTCGGCACCAGTTAACGAATTTCCTTCAGTAATTGGTTTTTGCTTGACATATTTTAATCGATAAGTATAACTATAAAGAACCGTGTCCTTTTTTATTTGCCCCTAAGCCCTGCGAGAGCAGTGGTCTGAT
>MAXM01000018.1 GCA_001751015.1 Desulfobacterales bacterium C00003106 | reverse complement strand
TCTTGCTGACATGGCATAGAAGAGCTGAGTCAGGGGTTCTAAGGATTGGTTGAGTGGTGGTTCAGTATTTGAGTATTTGCCGTTTTCTGAGGGGTCTTTGTCAGATGAAGAGATATATTGAACAATTCGGCAAGGCCTTTCGTGCCATGCCGGTCACAAAAAAGGCGACATTGATCAGCGTTGTTGCGCTGGTGGTCGCCGGTTTTGTGTTCATGTTTGTGTGGGCCAACCGGATAGACTATCAGCCACTCTACACCTCCATCTCTCCTGAAAACGCCGGGCATATAGTATCCAAACTAAAGGAGAAGAAAATTCCTTTCAAGCTGGAAGCGAACGGCTCCACAATATTGGCGCCTGCCGGAAAAGAATATGAACCGGGTCTTGCCATGGCCGGCGACCGCCTTCCGAGAAGGGAGGACGGTTTTCTTGCCGATATTAAATTCGACTATCAGCAGAAACTTGAAGGAATGCTCGCCGAAAGCGCCCAGACCATGCTGGAAGCAGTTTTGGGCAGAGGGAAGGCTGTCGTACGTGTTAATGCGGAGATGGATTTTGACAAAACAGAAATAAATGAAGAGATATATGATCCGGACAGCGCGATGGTGAGAAGAAGGCAGCGTCAGGCAGAATCATCCGGACAGGGGGGAGACGACGCAGTAGATGAAATCTTGACTTATGAAATTAATAAAATAAAACGGCATATCATCAAGCCTTTTGGCACGCTGAAGCGTCTTTCTGTCGCAGTGGTTCTGGACGGAACCTACCGTATGACAACAGGTAAAGACGGAGCTGAGGTAAACACGTATATCCCGAGGACACCGAAGGAACTAAAAGAGATTGAGGGAATTGTCGCAAAGGCGATAGGGTATTATCCTGACCGTGGAGATCAGATAAGCATCAGTTCATTCCGGTTTTCCCGGTCTGAGGAGATGAAGGAGAAGCTCGAATGGCCGGCCATCGACTGGATGCTGTATCTCAAAAAGCACACCAACACGGCCATAAATCTGGTCTTGGTATTGATTGTCTTCGTGTGTGTAGTGAGGCCCCTCATAAGGTCTATGAGGGAGATCAGAATTGGCGAACACATGCGGCCGGACCAAACACGCGTTCCCGAAAAAGAGGGTCAACCTCTTGAATTGATTGAAGGCACGTCTGGCATCAAGACAATGCGTGAAATTACGCAACTGGCAAGGCAGGACCCGCAAAAAACGCAACGGCTATTGAGAGGCTGGTTGAACGAACCAGAACCACAATGAAAAACGAGCTAATGACAGAAAAATTGACCGGTGCGCAAAAGGTGGCCATATTCCTTATGTGGCTCGGCGAGGAAGAGGCCGGGCAGATCTTTTCATACTTCACCGATGATGAGATCAGTGAGATCGCCGGATGCATGACGGAAATGAAGAGCATTAGTTCCGAACTCTTGTTGCATGTACTCAATGAATTCAGCAATGATTATCATGACTGCAGTAAAATGATCGCAGACGGAAACGCTTTTTTCAATAACGCTATTGAGAAGTCAGTAAGCAAGGAAAGGGCGGAAAAGATATACAGCGCGCTGCACAAGAAAAAGCGGGGCATGCCTTTTAGCTGCCTGAGACAGGTGAAACCGGAAATACTGAGCGATCTTGTCAAAGGAGAACACCCCCAGACGATTGCCCTGATCCTTGCGCATCTTGACAGCAATGCGGCAGCCGATGCGCTTGTTCGGCTTCCCGCGGATATCCAGGCGGATGTTGCCATGCGAATAGCCAATATTGCATATGTCCCACCAGAGCTGATCGATGAGATTGATCGTATCCTGCAATCGGAAATAGCCAGGGCCGGAAGCGCGGGCATCGGCAATATCGACGGACTTTCTACACTCGCCGAGATACTGAACAAGGTGGATAGGAATACTGAAGAGAATATCTTCACGGTATTTGACGAAGAAGCACAGGAAAAGGCGAACGTCGTACGACAATTGATGTTCGTTTTTGAAGATATCCTCAAGACAGATAGCAAGGGTATGAGAGAGATCCTGAAAAATATTGAGACACGGGAGCTGATTTTTGCGCTGAAAACGGCATCAGGGGAAATGAAAGAAAAGGTATTCGCCAGTCTGTCCCAAAGAGCGGCAGAGATGCTTCGCGAAGACATGGAGGTTGTGGGCGCGGTGAGATTGAGCGAGGTGGAAGCAGCTCAACGGAACATTGTCAGAATTGCGCGCGAGCTTGAATCCGAAGGAAAGATCATCATCGGCTCAAGCAAGGAGGACATATTTGTCTGATACCTGGGTTGAGCGGTTAGCCTTTAGCGGTTAGTTATTAGTTTAATGATTACAGAATGTTCTTCATTTCTTCTCCTTCATTTCTTTTTGCCCTTGTTGTTTATTGTTATGCTCTCACAGCCTTCCTTTTTTGAGGATCGCGACAAGAAGCCATAGTCCCATGACTGCGGCTGCGACAAAACCGATAATTCCGATAAGGGGGATACCGAACAGCAGTGGAGGGGTCTTGGAAAGAACGATCAGCGCCGAACCGATGATAAGGGCGCCGATGATAAGGGAAAATGAAAGCCTGTTGCTGATCTGGTCATGAGTGGACATCATCGGCTCAAGTCCCTTGTGTTCGAATTCGATCTTGATCTTTCCGCGCTTCATCTGCACCAGGATCTCACGCGTCTCTCCAGGGATTTCCTGCATGAGCTTCGCGAATTCCGCTCCGGATTTCGCAAGATTATCCGCCACACGTTTGGGATGGTAGCGGGCCATCTTGACCCTCTTAACAAAAGGAGTGGCCTGTTTCGTCATGTCAAAATCCGGATCAAGAACAAGCCCAAGGCCTTCGACGGTTGCCAGCGCCTTCATCATAAGAAAGAGGTTCTGCGGCATCTGCAGGCGATGGCGGGAAATCAGGCCCAGGAATTGCTGCAGGAGTTTTTCCATCTGCACATCTTTGAGACGCAGGTAGAGATACTGTCCTGTGAAGTCCGCCAAGTCCCTTTCCAGAATACGCAGGTCCGGCTTTTCATCATATTCGGTAAGTCTGAGAAGCATCTCGGCTGCCACGGGTTCGTCCTGGCGCACCACGCTGAAGATAAGATCTGCGAAATCCTCCCGGGTCTGCCGGTCGATAGAACCCATCATGCCAAAATCGAGATAGCAGATCACGTTGTCCGCAAGGATGAAGATGTTTCCGGGATGGGGATCGGCGTGAAAAAAACCGTGGTCAAATATCTGGGTCAGAATCAGGTCTGCGCCACGCGCGGTAATGATCTTTCTATCGAGTCCTTCCTGATCAATCCTGTCGATCTCGGAGACCTTGACCCCGTCGATATACTCCATGGTGAGGACTCGTCCTGTTGATGTGTCGCGGAAGACCTCTGGCACGTAAACAGTAGAATTATCTGCAAATTGCCGGGCAAACCGCTCCATGTGTGAGGCCTCAATTGTGTAATCTATCTCCTTTTCCAGGGTCCGGGCGAATTCCTGCACAATCCTGGCGGGACGGCTCACCTGAAACTCTTCGAGATGCCGCTCCATGAGCGAAGCGAGATGAAGCATGATTTCCAGGTCGACTTCAATGGTCTTGCGGATATGGGGCCGCTGCACCTTGACTGCGACATCTTTTCCGTCTTTCAATTCAGCCCTGTGCACCTGGCCTATTGACGCGGCGGCAAGAGGTTGGATGTCAAAGGTCCGGAATATGTCTTCAAGGGGTCTGTGAAGCTCGGATTCAATGATCTGCCTGACACTATCATAGGGGAAAGAAGGTACGTGATCCTGCAGCTTTGAGAGTTCGTCTATAAATTCAACCGGTATCAGGTCCGGACGCGTGGAAAGAATCTGGCCGCACTTGACAAAGGTCGGTCCAAGTTCTTCCAGAACCATCCGCACCCTTTCCGCCCGGGTGAGTTTCTCGATCTGGCGCCGTTGTTTTCTGGAAATCATCTGAAGACCGATCTCAAGGTAGTGTTCGATCTTCAGCACATCCACAAGGTCCCCAAAGCCGTACTTGAAAAAGACGGTAAGTATCTGACGATACCGGTTCAGGTGACGGTAGGTGCGGCCAATTACGCCGATCTTCCGGATGCTTAACATCTACTGCTCCGCCGTTCCCACACCCATGGCCCACCAGAGCCATGCCTTGGATATGTTGAAAGCGCTTAGCGCGTTGTAATAGTTGACCTCGGTCCTGGAAAGAAGTATCTGTGCATCAAGCACATCCGTGGAAGTCGCCACCTGCTCCTTGTATCTTTCTTCATTCATCCTCAGGTTTTCCTTGCCCTGCTCAATCGCCTTTTCTACGGTATGTATGTTCTTTTCCGATTCTATGAGCTTGAGATAGGCTTTTTTTACTTCGAGCCGGATGTTGTCTTCAGCCTCTTTTCTTTTTTCCCCGGCCTGGGCCGCAAGGCTTAGTTTTTCCTTGACTCCGTGCCAGGTGCTTCCCCACTCCCAGAAGGTCCATGTCGCGGACACCACAACGTTCCAGTATTCAGGGTCAAGCATGCCTTCACTATCGCGCAGCTCCGCGTCGTATCCTTCTTTGGCATAATTTCCCCGGAGATTGATCTCGGGCATGTAGCTCCTGCGGGCCAGTTGAACGTCTTTGCCCGCAATCGCTACCTGCAGGTCCGCCATTTTCAGGTCGGCTCGATTTTTCCTGGCTGTCTCCCAGCATGAGTCATAATCCCGCGCAATAGATTTATAAGTCAGAATATCTTCCAGGACCACGGGGGTATCAATAGGACGTCGAAGGATTGTGTTAAACTCAGCGTAAGCCTGCTGAAGCGTGTTTTCCGCAGCCACCAACTCTTGTCTCACGTTGGCCAGCGCAACTTCGGCTTCAAGGAGATCGTTTTTCGGCGTCATCCCGACCTCGTAGAAGTCTCTTGCCACCTTTTCGTGGGCAGCAAGCCCCCTGACCGCATCTTCTGCCACACGCAAAATCCGTATGGCCCGCAACACAGTGAAATAGGCCTGTTTGGTCTTTGCCATTATGTTCTGTCTTGTTTGTTCCAATTCAAAACGGGAGATATCCAGTTCGAGACCGGCGATCCGGTACCTGTTAACAAGATCAAATCCCCTGAAAATCGGCTGTGTAAGGGTGGCTGTATGCTGGTAGCGGTCTTGCGGGCTAAAAGTGACGCCTGCCATCTTTGTCTCGGTGTCCCGCCTCGTGTACGAGTAGCCTGTACTTAATTTCGGCAGGAATTCCGCAAGTTGTCCTTTTTCTCTTTCTGTAGCCGCCTCGACCCCGTAGATAGAGGAACGAAGAGCAGTGCTTGCCTTGAGAGCCTCCTGAATGCTTTTCTTTAGACCAAGAACCCTGTCAGGCTCTTTGGCCCAAAGCCAGGAAGAGGCGAATATTACTGCCAGCGAGAAAAGAAAACAAAGCCAGAGTGTCTTGGTGGAGTGGTGGAGTGGTCGAGTCGCAGGATAGTTATTGTTTGAATACATAGACTTTGTCTGAATGCTCTTTCCTGAGGTTTGCGCAGATTTTTGTCGTCCCTGCAGGATTCCCGGGTTTGTGTTCAAATCATCCCGGCAATAAATTGCCGGGCTATTTTCAAATCTCCCTGACAGGAGAACCACTGATATTTCCTGGTCGATATTCGATAGTTACAAATTATTTGAAAAGTTGCTTAAGTTTATGACATTGGGTCTATAGATACAAATGCACTGCCCTAAGTTCCCATGTTCCAGGAGGAAAGATATTTTTCCTGTTCTTCTGTAAGCGTATCCACGAAAACCCCGATGGAAGAAAGTTTCACCTCCGCGATACGTCTGTCTATCGCCTCCGGCACAGGGTAGACCCCTACCGCAAGAGGAGATGTGTTTTTGACGAGATACTCAAGACTCAATGCCTGATTCGCAAAGCTCATGTCCATTACACTCGATGGATGTCCCTCGGCGGCGGCGAGGTTGATCAAACGCCCTTCACCGAGAACATTGATCCTTCTTCCGTCCTGCAGGGTGTATTCCTCTACAAAGGTCCTCATCTTTTTCTTTTTTGCGGTGATTTCTTCAAGCCCTTTTAAATCTAGCTCAACATTGAAGTGCCCTGAATTGCTGACAATAGCGCCGTCTTTCATAATATTGAAATGTTCTTTTCTGATCACATTGATATTCCCTGTCACGGTGCAGAAGATATCGCCTGTCTTTGCGGCCTCCTCGATAGGCATCACGCGGAATCCGTCCATAACGGCCTCGAGGGCCTTGAGGGAATCAACCTCCGTAACAATCACGTTGGCCCCCATTCCTCTTGAGCGCATTGCGAGTCCGCGTCCGCACCAACCGTAGCCGCAAACAACAAAGTTGCTTCCTGCAAGGAGACGGTTGGTGGCACGAATAATCCCGTCGATCGTGCTCTGTCCTGTCCCGTAACGATTGTCAAAAAAATGCTTGGTTTTTGCATCGTTGACCGCGATGATCGGGTATTTCAAGACGCCATCGTCTGCCATGCTTCTGAGGCGGATGATGCCTGTCGTGGTTTCCTCTGTCCCGCCTATGATACCGTCGATCAATTCAGCTCGTTCAGAGTGGAGCGTGGAAACAAGGTCAGCTCCGTCATCCAAGGTAATCTGCGGCTTTGCGTCAAGGACCGCATTGATATGCTCATAGTAGGTCTTGTTGTCCTCCCCGTTGATGGCAAAAACAGGTATATTGTCATGCTGCACGAGAGATGCGGCAACATCATCTTGCGTGCTCAAGGGATTTGAGGCACACAGGTTCGCCTGTGCCCCGCCTGCCTTGAGGGTCTGCATCAGGCTTGCCGTCTCGGTGGTGACATGCAGACATGCCCCAACCCTTATCCCTTCCAACGGACGTTCTTTTTCAAAGCGTTTCTTGATCCGGTCAAGAACCGGCATGCTCTGGTTTGCCCATTCTATCCGCAATCTTCCTTCGTCCGCAAGGCTGCTGTCCTTGATATCGTGATCCATTCTTGTTTCCTTTCTTAGGAACGGGACGAAATAACTTCCTCAACTATGCATCACAGCTTCAGGCCACCTTTGCCCGATCTCAAATCCCAAAAGCATCAATAGCTTGCTATTCCATCAACTTTTGTGATTTGAGATCGAACAAATTTGACCCAAATCTATGCGCCTACTTGGGAAAGTTATTTCGTCCCCATTCCTTATAATCCTGCTTTTTCTTTCAAAAGATCAGCCATGTTGGTCTGTTCCCATGTAAATCCTTCCTCGTTCCTTCCAAAATGTCCGTACGCCGCTGTTTTCTTGTAGATGGGACGAAGGAGGTCGAGATACTCAATGATGGCGGCAGGTCTGAAGTCAAAGGTTTCCTTAATGATATCAGAGATCCTGCTGTTAGAGACAGCGCCTGTATCAAACGTGTCAACAAGAACGGATACCGGTTCCGCTACACCGATGGAATAGGCAAGCTGAAGCTCACATCTTTTGGCCAGCCCCGCCGCCACGATGTTTTTGGCCACGTGACGCGCCATGTATGAGGCGCTCCGATCCACCTTGGAAGGGTCCTTACCTGAATAGCATCCCCCGCCATGACTCCCCTGTCCTCCATAGGTATCCACAATGATTTTTCTTCCGGTAAGACCACAGTCTCCCATTGGACCGCCGATCACAAAACGCCCTGTGGCATTGATAAACATGCGCGTGTCGCCATCGATCATATTTGCCGGGACCACTTTTCTGATTACCTCTTCAATGATCGCATCCCTTAGTTCAGCATACGATATATCCGGGGAATGCTGCGCCGCAATAACGATGGCGTCGATCCGTTGCGGAATTCCTTCCCGGTACTCAACAGTAATCTGCGATTTTCCATCCGGGCGGAGGAAACCAAGCGATCCGTTCTTCCTGACACGCGCCAGCCGACGGCAGAGTTTATGAGCGTAGATGATGGGCATCGGCATCAGTTCAGACGTGTCGTCGCAGGCATAGCCAAACATGAGACCCTGATCACCAGCGCCCTGGTCCTTGAACATGCCTTCTCCTGTATTGACTCCCTGAGCGATATCAGGAGACTGGTGGTCAATACTCGTAACTACCGAACATGTCTTCCAGTCAAACCCCATGGAAGAAGAATCGTAGCCTATTTCGCGGACTGTTTCCCTTGCAATTTCAGGTATATCCACATAACAGGCGGTCGTAATCTCTCCTGCGATAAAGGCGAGGCCTGTAGTTACCAGAGTCTCGCAGGCCACACGGGCCGCTTTGTCCCTGTCTATGATAGCGTCTAACACAGCATCTGATATGGCATCCGCCACCTTGTCAGGATGACCTTCAGTTACTGATTCGGAAGTAAAAAGAAAGTTATCGTTGCTCATTTCCCCCCCTTCATCTTGTTATCCTCATCAACATGGATAATCCGAGGACAAAAATCCTTTATTTCATCATCGCTTAACAGAGCATAGGAAGCGATGATGATGATATCTCCCGGAGCGCCTTTGCGTGCAGCAGCCCCGTTCAGACATATGACACTGCTTTTGGGAGACGCCTCAATTGCGTATGTCTCAAATCGTTCACCATTAGAAATATTGTAGACATGAACCATCTCATACGGCAGTATCCCGGCAGCTTTCATCAACAAAGAGTCAATTGTGAGGCTCCCTTCATAGTTGAGGTCAGCTCCGGTTACAACGGCCCTGTGTATTTTTGACTTCAAAAAGGTTCTGTACATAATGATATGTCTTGACCGGTTCCGCCAATCACGTCCCCGTTTCCAAGTCCCCAAGATATAGCGCTACGAAATCTATTTATAATATTCTAAACACCAACATGCAACTAATGCAACAAATATGTTGGTAAAATCCAAGGGCTGGGGAAAAGCTTACTGATTTCTCCTTCTTATAGCGGAAACAGCCTCTTCAACGCATTCGACAAATGCATCCTCTGTTTTCACCGCCATCGCCGAAACAAGGGCCGGAATGGAATCCAGCCCTCCTATATTGCCTATGAGAAAGGCCGTATCGCCACGTTTTGTCAGGTCGCTATCAAGCAGGGACTCCTCAATCCTTTGTATCACGCTCTTTATCAGCAACGGTTCTTTTTCGTAAACATATTCCAGCACCACCATGGCGCCAAGCCTTAAAGACCACTTGTCATCCCACAGGAGAAAAAGCAAATCGTCGTATATCCTGGCGTCTGCTATCATCATATCCGCCAGCTTGTCCGCACCCTGACTATTTATCATCTTGATGATATCGTCTCTTGAAAACCGCCTGTCAGCCGTTTTGACTACCCACCCTGACAATTCCTCATCAGGGATTACACCTGTAACAAACACCTTGTCATTGATGATAGTCGTTGGAGCGGATTTTATGTCAAGTTTCTCTATCGCTTCTGCAAACATGTTTCCATCTATGATGGAGACCTTGACCCCGTTATTTGAAAAGGCAAATCGTACTGCGTTTCGCACGGCATTCGGACAATAAATGCAACCGGGCATCACAACTATCTTGAGATCTGTCCGGGTTTCGCTGTATGAAGGGGCATGGCGACAAGCAAGGGATATCGCATCAACAAAGGGGGCGAATTCCGTATTGTCCGGTATGGCATGATAGTACACCTTTCCCCCGACAACAATAGCAGGCAACTTGGCGTCGTTTTGCTTTATTGTGTTAAAGCGAATCTTTTTTGAAAGAGATGAGGCCTCTTCTACGAATCTTTCGAAATTCCTGTTTGCAGTGTGATCAGCAGACACAAAATCGAGTGTCACAGGGACGGCTATTTCTTTCAGGACCTTTTCCGCATATGCTATGTCTCTTTCTTCCAGCATCTCTCACCCCGGCCACGTTATACCCCGGCTTCCGGCGCTTAGGGCTCGCCCAAAAATAACTTCACATTTTGATGCGCCGATCCATCCCGCATGGCTGCGTTGCTCGTCGGTTAAATAGCCCTGCTATTCGCCCTCCTCGCGCCTTGCCATGCGGGCGCCTCGACACCTGAAAATGTAAATTTATTTTTCGGCGAACCCTTATCCTTTTTTTTCTGAAAGAAAACCACGAAGATAGTCTGCCTCCCTGGGAGAGAGATTAAACTTCGCGCCGGCTTCCTCCAACAGCTTGTCCACGCTGACTGATGAGGCCCCTTCTCTTTCTCCCGAGATCCACTTGACAGCCTTTCGGATATTGTCGCCTTCCGGCATAATTGTTGTCATCTTGTTAACTCCTTACCTGATTTGCGACTCTATTATTTTTTAAGAACATGACCCGTGTCTTATACACCATTTGCATACGAAAACCAAACAAATATGTGCATGCGTTGACAGGGCCTCTC
>MAXM01000017.1 GCA_001751015.1 Desulfobacterales bacterium C00003106 | reverse complement strand
TCGAGGTATAGTCTGGTAAACTCGATTTTTTGCCAATTGATCAAGGACAACAAGGGGGAATCATAAGAGGAAAGGAACGGGGATTGGATTTACTGGTGAGTTGTCATGATCTCGGATTTCGCAGGCATGTTTCCGCGCAATGCCGATTTAGTGTCATTTTACTGACGTGCTGGAAGGGTGCGGTGGTAGAATTTGAGCAATACTCCGACACCTTGTCGCTGCGGCAGCCTGTCTGGTTCTCTATGCACGCCTTGCTCCGGGCGCCGAAAACGGCAGATTGCCCTCGTTCAGGAATCCTCGAAGTGTCTGCCTGTCAATCATTTTTCAGTGAGTCCTGCCCGGTTGCGTCAAGGACACTGAGCCACAGTTTTCCTTCCGGATTGACGTGCTTGCGCTTCCCTGCTGTTGCAGTCATAGGCAGGTGTACAAAGTGGTTGTTCCAGTGACCCATAAGGAGTCTTGTCTTTCCCGCCATTCCCGCGTGAACAGCATCACGCCCCAGAAAGCTGCAAAAGAGATGATCATTGGCATTTGCAGGCAGGCTCCTTATTATATAGCTGGGATCAATGTATTTGAGTGTTGTTTCGACTTTCTTTGCCTCAAAATAAGCCAGTATCCTCTCTTTCAGAAAGGGTCCGATATCCTTCAGCCTGACGTTTCCCGATTCGTCAAAGTCATCCTGAGTGCCTTCGAAGAACTTCTGGCCTGCTCCTTCAGCCACGACTATCACAGCGTGTTTTCTGCGCTTCAGACGATCCTCAAGCGCACAAAGAAGGCCTTTTGGTCCTTCAAGATCGAAATCGACTTCGGGTATCAAGACAAAATTGACGTTTTGCTGGGCCAGGGTAGTGGTTGCAGCTATGAAACCGGAATGCCTCCCCATCAGTTTGATAAGACCGATTCCGTTCGGAAAGCCCATGGATTCGTTGTGGGCCCCCTTGATCGCCTGGGTGGCGACGTCAACAGCAGTTTCAAAACCAAAAGACCGGGATACCATGTATATGTCATTATCAATGGTCTTTGGGATTCCAACAACACCTGTCTTAAGACCTCTTTCCTTTATTGCATCTGCTATCCTGCTCGCGGCCAGAAGGGTTCCGTCACCCCCGATCATGAACAGGATGCCGATATTCATCCTGTCCAGGCTGTCGACTATCTCCTCAATGGACTGGGCGCCCCTTGAAGAACCTAAGATCGAACCACCCATTTCGAGAATATTCACAACAGATTCGGGTTTCAGTTCCATGACATCATGGCCATATTCCGGAATGAATCCCTGAAGACCATACCTGATACCGTAAATATTCCGGACCCCGTAACCGTAATGGAGTTCCAGGACTATTGAGCGGATGACATCGTTCAGTCCGGGACAGAGCCCGCCGCATGTCACAATCGCACATCTCAATTTTTTCGGATCAAAGTATATCTTTTTCCTCGGGCCGGCCAGTTCAAAGGAAGGAGGCTCTTTTCCTTCCTTGATCATCCTGATTACCGTACTCTGCGCCACGCTGACCATCACCCTCTTTGTATCAGGCATGAAACTTTTGTTGTGCATGCCCGTCACCCCTCCCCGGATAGGTGATGGTATCCTTGCATCCCCCAAGGTCTCTATTTTTGTCTCAACAGAATCGCATTCCATCTATAACCTCAACATGTTCGTAAGATATATACCTCGAAAGGCCTTTTTTGCGAAAAGACCGTCAAATTCTCTTGAGTATCAGGTTTCCAATTGGCTCGCGATCAGAAGACTGATTCCGATGTCCGGGATGGCCTATCGCAAGAACCGCCATTAGCTCAAGCTCTTCCGGCAGATCCAGCACAATCCGCACTTCTTCCTTGTTTTTCAGGATCTCCCCGAGCCACACACCCCCCAATCCGAGACTGCAAAGGGCGAGAAGCATATTCTGAATGCACGCACCTATTGCCTGGGTGTCTTTTGTCCGGTCATAGCTGACCGCTTTGTTCAAGAGTATGGGGATAAGAACGGGCGCATTCAGTATGATCTTTCCGTAACGGGTACACCTTGCCAGTTTTTCCCGAATTTCCTTTGACCGCACAACAACAAAACGCCAGGGCTGGTTGTTGAGCCCCGAAGGCGCCCATGAACCTGCTTCAACAATCGTGTCCACCGCCGCGTCAGAGACATCTTCCTGCGTATACTCCCGTATGCTTCTTCTTCTCTTTATCAGATCAATGAAACCGTCATCCATATCCGGCCCAATTCTATACGTCTGCATTTATACCCTGCTGCGATAAATAAATATCGCATTATCCGATGTCAAGAGTCAAGGTCAATAAGGAATTCTATTGACAAACCTGAATAAAACGGGCAAGAAATCTCTTGTGAAAAACAGACTCACCCTGGTTATCCTTTCCATCGCCATCGCAACTTCCGTTCTTGGGGCCGGAATAATTGTCCCGTTCCTGCCGATGTATGCGGAAAGCATGGGGGCAAACGGCCTGTGGCTTGGTATTGTTTTCTCTAGTTTTTCTGTCTCCCGCGCCTGTTTCATGCCGGTCATCGGAACTCTTTCCGACAAAAAAGGCCGCAAGATATTCATCTCCTCCGGCCTTCTTATCTATTCACTGGTTTCTCTGGCCTATGTGGCGGCTGATTCGCCACTTGCACTTACACTCGTTCGTTTTGGTCATGGCTTTGCCTCAGCCATGGTACTTCCCATTGCTACTGCGTATGTTGCTGATATCACACCTAAAAATCAGGAAGGGGCTTACATCGGCTGGTTCCAGGCGGCATTTTTCTGCGGCTTTGGTCTCGGCCCCCTGATGGGAGGGCTTGTTAAAGATTTTTTTGGAATCAACGCCAATTTCTATGCGATGGGTATATTAAGCTTTCTTGCCTTTATCCTCATTATCCTGCGTATCCCTGAATTGAATCAAAGCGTCCTTGAGAGGAAAGAAGAGAAAAAAACAACTTGTCAAATGATGCTGAAGAGCAAGACAATACAAGCGGTCTTTGTCATCCGTTTTGCTACCGCGTTTTGCAGGGGGACCGTTTTGGTTTTTTTTCCTGTCCTTGCCCACAATGTCTTGCACTTGAGCAGCAGCACGATCGGCATGGTAATGTCGGCATACATCCTTTTGACCGGCATATTGCAACGACCGTTCGGCAAGCTTGCCGATCGTTTTAACCGGGTGGCTATGGTCGTGTGTGGAAGTTTCATAACCATAGTTGCGATCTGTATGCTCGGTCTGACCGACAACCTGTCCCAGGTCATCGCATTGAGTCTTTGCCTGGCCATAGGAGGGGGGATCAGCATTCCCGCGATGACTGCTATTACAATAGAACATGGAAAAGCAATGAAATACGGCATGGGGATGCTGATGGGCATCTTCTATCTTGCAGTGGCCCTGGGTCTGGCAACAGGCCCTGTATTGAATGGTCTTATCTTTGACCGGATCGGCCTTGAGGCCTCTTTTTTCTGTGGCGGAGCTATCCTCTTTGTGGGCACAGCCATCTTCTGTTTTCTTGTCATTATCCCAGCAATTCCCGACGTAAGGCATTCTTAAGCGGATCTTCTCATTAGCATCTAAATTGCCAGTTAGAAACGGGGACGAAATAACTTTCTCAACTATGCATCACAGCT
>MAXM01000016.1 GCA_001751015.1 Desulfobacterales bacterium C00003106 | reverse complement strand
GTTATCATGACGTCGGGAATCGCTGACAGGTCAATGAGGCAAAGAGGATGTTGAACAGTTTTATCCACAAGCTAACCGCTAATGGCTAAAAGCTAACCGCACAGGTCGAAAAACTTCGATGTGATAATACCATCCAACTGACTGTAATTGTGGGTGTTATGAGTGTTCGTCCAGGCACTGACTACTAAGGAACATTACTATGAAACCAATTAATGTTGGACTGCTCGGTTTCGGCACTGTGGGTACCGGAACGGCAAAGGTCATGATTGAGAACGGTGCTCTTATCGAATCCCGTGTCGGAGTGCCTCTTGTCCTAAAGAAAATCGCCGATTTAGACACGACCACTGATCGTGGCGTGGCGATAGGGCCGGGTGTTCTGACTGCGGATGCCGGCGGGATACTGAATGATCCCGAGATTGATATCGTGATTGAACTGATCGGAGGATATGAGCCGGCCAGGACTTTCGTGCTGCAGGCCATTTCAAACAAAAAGAATGTTGTAACCGCAAACAAGGCGCTTCTTGCAAGACATGGCAATGAGATATTTGCCGCCGCCGCAAAGGAGGGGGTGGAGATCGCCTTTGAGGCAAGTGTCGGGGGCGGGATTCCGCTGATTCATTCTATCAAGGAAGGGCTTGTGGCAAATCATGTCAAAACCCTCTTGGGTATACTGAACGGCACTGCCAACTATATCCTTACCAGGATGGCGGACGAAGGGACCTCTTTTGAAAAAGCGTTGAAGGAGGCACAGGAAAAGGGATATGCCGAAGCAGATCCTACGTTTGATGTGGAAGGAATTGATACGGCGCATAAGCTCGCCATACTGATAGCGCTCTCTTTTGGCATGCCGATTGAGTTAGACGCTGTCCATACCGAGGGCATTTCAGAGATAACCCCGTTTGACATGGAATTCAGTCGCCGGTTCGGTTACAGAATCAAGCTTCTTGCCATTGCCAAGGACACAGCCGACGGCGTGGAAGCCAGGGTGCATCCAACGATGATACCTGCGGCAAGTATGCTGGCCAACGTGAAAGGTTCCTTTAACGCCCTTCGAATCAACGGAGACATGGTGGGAGATATCCTTCTGTACGGCCGAGGCGCGGGAATGATGCCCACTGGAAGCGCTATAGTAAGCGATCTGGTTGATGTTGCCAGAAATATTCTGCATGACGCCGTCGGCAGGGTTCCGGCTATCGGGTGCCAGCCTGAGGCTGTATGCGACCGGCGTGTCAAATCCGTGGATGAACTACAAACGCAGTATTATTTTCGTTTCACCGCTGTAGACAGCCCCGGCGTTCTTTCAAAGATCGCGGGGGTCCTTGGCGCGCATGGAATCAGTGTGGAATCCGTGCAGCAAAAGGGAAGAGTTGCAAAAGGGAATGTCCCTATCGTGATGATTACCCACGAGGCCCGTGAGGCGGATGTAAGAAAGGCCCTCACGGAGATCGACAACCTCCCGATAGTCCACGGCAAGACAATGTTGATCAGGATAGAAGGGGAAGGGGATTGATAATTGTCGATTGACGATTTTTGGAGTTGCATTTGCAAAAAAGCAGAACCGGGACTGGAACATAATATTATGAAATATGTAATTCTGATTGGTGACGGGATGGGGGACTACCCTGTTGATTCCCTTTCCGGGAGAACTCCTCTTGAGGCGGCAAAGACCCCGAATATGGATTGGATCGTCGAACATGGCGAAGTGGGAAGAGCTAAGACTATTCCCGACGGGTGTGAGGCGGGGAGCGATACAGCGAATCTGAGCATATTGGGATATGACCCGGCGGGTGTTCTTACGGGAAGAGGGCCGCTTGAGGCTGCGAGTCTTGGCATACAACTCTCTTCTGCCGATGTCGCCTATCGATGCAACCTTGTCACCCTTTCGGGTCGGGAGCCCGACGTTGTGATGGAGGATTACAGTGCGGGACACGTGTCCACAGATGAGGCTCGCACGCTTATTCTCGACCTCGACCGGGGAGTCGGAAACAAGACATTTCAATTCTACCCGGGTGTGAGCTACCGTCATATCATGGTCTGGAGAGGCGGAGAGATGGATGTGCAGACCACGCCTCCTCACGACATCACGGGCCGCGCTGTCGGCCCGTATCTGGATCGCATGGGATCGAGCGAGCCTCTGCTTTCGCTCATGCACAATGCCGCTTCTCTTCTAAAAGATCATCCTGTGAATCGCCGGAGAATGAAAATGGGGGAAAAGCCGGCAAATAACGTATGGTTTTGGGGCCAGGGAAACCCTCTCAGGATAACCCCGTTTAAAGAAAAGACCGGGTTGTCAGGGGCCATGATTTCAGCCGTGGATCTCTTGAAGGGGATCGGTGTGTATGCCGGTCTTGATGTAATCAATGTGCCGGGGGCAACCGGCTATTTAGATACGAATTACGCGGGAAAGGTGGAGGGCTGCCTTCGTGCGCTTCAAGAGGTCGATTTTGTTTATCTTCATGTGGAAGCGCCTGACGAGGCAAGTCATAGCGGTCTTTTGGACGAAAAAATCGAGGCGATTGAGGCGTTTGACGAAAAGATCGTAGGCAGCGTCCTTCATGGATTAAAGGCAGTCGGAGACTTCAGGATCATGGTCCTTCCGGATCATTACACGCCGGTAAGTGTCAGGACACATACCCGGGAACCGGCTCCCTTTGCCATATTCGGCACGGACCGGGAAAAAGCAGGAACGAACGGCGGATTTAATGAAAAAACAGCAGAAAAAGGCCCCCTTGTTGAAGAGGGCTTCAGATTAATTCGTCGATTGATCGATTAATCCTTTGCACCCGGATCAAATGATCAACATCGCGTCGCCATAGCTGTAGAAACGATACCCTGCCTGCACAGCGTTTTTATACGCCTTGAGAATAAACTCGCGACCCGCAAAGGCGGAAACCAGCATGATCAGCGTGGATTTTGGAAGATGGAAGTTCGTGATCATGGCGTCGACTACCCTGAATCGATAGCCCGGGTAGATAAAAAGGTCGCATTCGCCTGATCCTGCGGAGACCCGGCCTTTTTCACCCGCCGCATATTCCAGCGTGCGAACCGACGTTGTGCCTACGGCGATGATTCTCCGGCCTTGCCTGCGGGCATCGTTGATCTTTCCCGCCGCGCCTTCCGATATTTCATACCATTCCGAGTGCATCTTGTGGTTGCGGATATGTTTGACGCGGACAGGGAAAAAGGTCCCATAGCCTACATGGAGCGTTATGGATACGAACTCGATCCCTTTTGCCTTAAGGCGGTCGATAAGATCCAGGGAAAAATGGAGCCCTGCCGTGGGCGCGGCGACCGCCCCGGTCTTGTCGGCATAGACTGTCTGATATCGCATCCTGTCATCGGCCAACAAGGGGTCCTTGTCCTCTCTTTTTATGTAGGGAGGCAGCGGCATACGTCCAAGCCGCTGAAGGATACGGTCAATGTCTCCCTTGTAATGCATGGTTATTTGCGCTTTACCGTCATTGATTTCTTCTACGTTTGCATACATCGATTCATCAAAAACAATGACCGTTCCTTTGCCGGGACGTCTTGACGTCTTTATCAGACACTCGCAGGAGAAACTGTTGTTGTTTGTTACGTTCGGATACTCGAGCAGGAGGCATTCCGCCTTCCCCCCTGTTTTTTTTCGACCGAGCAGGCGTGCGGGGAAAACCTTAGTGGTGTTGACTACGACCAGATCGGACGGTGAAAGAAGTGTCTCAATATTGCGAAACCTGTGGTGGGAGACTGTACGATCAGCACGATCAAGCGTCATAAGACGAGACAGGTCTCTTGCGCCGGCAGGCTTCTGAGCGATCAGTCCATGCGGCAACTCATAATCAAAATCGTCTATAATCATTCGGGTTCAAATTCTTTCATCTAATATGCACCCCCTACCGTTGCGCCAGGTATATTACCGCAACTCCGGCGGCCATCAGCAGAAAACCGTATGTCCTCAGCGTACCATCCGGCAATTCGGCGATTTTGGTAAGCCATGCCTTGAGCCTGTTCGGAAACGCAAAATAGGGTAAGCCTTCTAAAAACATGACCATTCCAAGCACACACAAGAAGTATTCCATAAGATATCCCTGTTGTTGTTCTTTGCCAATTCCTTATTTCAGTCTCGATTCATAAGGGGCTATTTGTTCGCCCATTATATCCGTATCAAGGCTTTTGTCAAAGCCGGAAAAATATGACCTTGACACAGTATAATAATCTGGATATTTCTTGATATGTTTGCAGGCAAGAAAGAAAACATATTTCATTTTTCCCTGTTAAGGAACGGGGAGCAAAGGTGGCCTGAAGCTGTGATGCATAGTTGCGGAAGTTATTTCGTCCCCGTTCCTAAGAAGAGGACCGGCACTGAAACCCGTTTTTTGACCCCGTGAACGGATACGCTGCCATTGATCTTCATGGCCTTTCGAGGTATGGATTCATGCAAAGGGATTCTGAGGAATACTTTCACTGGCTGGCGCTCGCGTCGATTCCAGGTGTGGGGAGCCGGACTTTCAGGCGTCTCCTTACGTACTTTGGGACTCCGGAGGACGTGTTCAATGCTTCCCAAAAGGAGTTGCTGGCAACCAGGGCGGTTGATCCACGGATAGTGTCAGCAATCAGGAAGTTTGATGGCGCGGATTGGGTTGCAAATGAATTGACTGAGGTCAGGAAACAGGGATTTGATCTCATATCCCTTGCAGATGAGAGCTATCCTGCGTATCTGAGAGAGATTCCGAATCCGCCTCCGATTCTTTATGTCAATGGAAGGAGTCTGTTGGAAATAGACCCTGCGGTGGGGATTGTCGGTTCTCGAAATCCTACACAGTATGGCCTCTCTGTGACCAGAGAACTCAGCAGCGGCCTCGCGGATTTAGGTTTTACTGTTGTAAGCGGCATGGCCCTTGGAATTGATACCGCGGCACATGAAGGAGCACTGTCGATGAACGGAAAGACAGTGGCTGTCCTTGGAAGCGGGTTGGGAAAGATCTATCCGGCAAGAAATGAGAGGTTGTATCGAAAGATAGCTGAACATGGAGCAGTCATCTCCGAGTTTCCGGTCAATGC
This sequence comes from Desulfobacterales bacterium C00003106, assembly GCA_001751015.1. Classification (GTDB taxonomy): domain Bacteria; phylum Desulfobacterota; class Desulfobacteria; order Desulfobacterales. The sequence continues at coordinate 896 of MAXM01000016.1, read as the reverse complement.
CTTGCCCGAGGCCTATCACTTTCCGGTTAGAAATCGTATTATCAGCGGGATGACCCTTGGATCGGTTATCGTGGAGGCAACGACTCGCAGCGGGTCCCTGATCACCGCACGTTACGCCATCGAACAAGGGCGAGAAGTCTTTGCCGTGCCGGGAAGCATTCGATCCTTCAAGAGCGCCGGATGCCATCAGTTGATCAAAGAGGGGGCCAAACTCGTGGAGAACGTAACGGATATCATTGACGAACTTGCGCCGTTGCTTTACAAGCGAAAGAAGATCGACCCGGAACGTAAGACAAAGGACCCGGCTGTTTCTTTTGTTCTATCTTCGGAAGAAAGGCTGGTGCTCGAAGCGGTAACTGCTTATCCGGTTCACATAGATACCATCACCCGTCACCTTCAACTCGATGCTTCATCGGTTTCCGCCATGCTCCTTCAGTTGGAAATAAAAGGTGTTGTGGAACAGATGCCGGGCAAGCTGTTTGTGAGACAGGTTGATCAGGAAATCGGCTGAGCAAAATTAAAGAGTTGAGTGGTTCAACTGTTGTTATAAAAATTAAGTTTCAACCTGAATTGAGCGATTAGCTGTTAACCATTAGCGTTTAGGAACGGGGACGGAATAACTTCCCCAAGTAGGCGCATAGATTTGGGTCAAATTTGTTCGATCTCAAATCACAAAAGTTGAAGGAATAGCAAGCTATTTTGATACTTTTGGGATTTGAGATCGGGCAAAGGTGGCCTGAAGCTGTGATGCATAGTTGGGGAAGTTATTTCGTCCCTGTTCCTTAGCATCAACGTCACTGGAGAATGGGGAATAACCTCTGGGATCTATTTGGCATGAGATATCTAACAGAGCAAGGGTTTTTGATCTGACCGGTCTGCTTCCAGCAACCTCTGAG
>MAXM01000015.1:2332-4602 GCA_001751015.1 Desulfobacterales bacterium C00003106 | reverse complement strand
GGTCGCGCATCTCTCCCACAAGTATAACGTCAGGATCAAGCCTGAGAAAAGAACGCAAGAGCCTCGGGAACGTAAGATCGATCTTGCTGTTTGTCTGGGTTTGCATGATACCCGGAAAACTATATTCTATGGGGTCTTCTGCTGTAATGATCTTTAGCCCCGGATCATATATGTGCTGAAGCGCCCCATATAGAGTTGATGACTTCCCGCTTCCGGTAGGACCGGAGACAAGCACCATTCCGGCGGAACTCTTGAGAATCTCCCTGAATGGTTTCAGGACATGAGGGGAATGGTTCAGGTTTTCAAGCCCAATATTGGCCTTGCGGGAATCAAGGATTCGGATTGTCACATTCTCTCCGGTAATGGCGCGGCAGGTCGCGACCCTGAAATCGAGGTCAACCCTCTTTTTTGCTGTCTTGTCATAATAATTCGTCCGGAATACACCGTCCTGGGGCAACCGTTTTTCTGCGATGTCAAGGTTTGAGATGACCTTGATCCTTGAAATTATGCCGCTGATCTTTTCTTCGACCTTTGCATTCAACCATGCTATGTTCGCGGGCCGGAGGACGCCGTCTATTCGATAACGAAGCTTTATTCCCTTGCGGTCTTGCTCAACGTGGATATCGCTTGCTCCATTTGTAATACCGTACTTGACCATGAAGTTGACCAACTCTTCAGCTTCAATATCGGTTTCCTGATATTGGCTTGTTTCATCTTCTTCGATGTCTTCATTAATGTCGAGGGTTATGGAGTTAGTATCCTTTGTGGGTGAGGGCGTCTGATTGGTGCGTGTCTGCTTAACACCCATGATACGTTCATCATACAGTATTGCGAAAAGCTTTTCAAATCTTTCTCGCGTTATGAGTACGCAGAATATGTCAAGTTTGCCATAGGTCTTTCTCAATTCCTGCACAACGTCTATGTTTTTTGGATCAAACAGCCCCAGGGTCAGCCTGTTGTTTTCTAATGAGATCGGTAGAATCAGGTTTTTTTCGGCGTACATCTGGCTTACGAGGCGCCTCAAGGTATCTCCCTCCTCCGGATCGTACTCAAATCCCCTGAGTTTTCTGAACGGGATATTGTGCAGTTTGGACAACGCAATCTGGGCCTGTTCGCGTGTAATTATCTTGTTTTTTACAAGTATTTCTTCAAGAGCGTCCGAACTGTGACTCATTTGCTGCCTGGCTTTTCTGAGATCCTTTTCATCTGCAAGACCGGAGCTTACGAGAAGATCTCCGATTTCCATCTGTTTATTGTATTTTGTCAGGAGATAGTCCAGATCGAGCGGATTCACAAGATCCAAATCACAGAGAATCTCACCTAAGGTTCGGGAGGCTTTCTGAACGCCTATGGCTGACTGAAGGTCCTGTTCGGTTATTAATTTCTTTTTGACCGCCAGCTCTCCGATCTTCAGAGGGTTCGGCTGTTCATTGTTATTTTTCAGGTCGCTATGATTGAGGAGATCTTCCAGGTCCGACTGGGATAACGCTTCGGTTTTGACGAGAATTTGATCCACTGGGAGTTTGCGCAGTGCAGCTTCTTTTTTTTGAATGGAGAGAGCCTGTTGGACATCCTCGTCTGTCAGGAAGCCTTCTTTGACAAGAAGTTCGCCGATTTTCAGGGGGGGCCTGTCGCTTCCATTCATTCTTACGCCATGAGTCTGTGTTTGCGCTGTTTTTTCATTAGTTGCCATGATAGAAGTGATTGTCTCCTTTTGGATTAAGGCTGACCCAGCCCTGATGTCATCTGTCCGCCAATACACGCAAGGGGCGTGGTTTTTGAATATCCATGCGATATTCATGCCAAATCACAAGCCTTAGACTCCGGAAGGATTTTGTCGTTATCTCTGATAACCCAAAGAGCGATAGGCTTTCGTAACATAGTGAAATAATTAAACCGTAAATCATTAAGGCATGGCTCTTAACGAGCGAAACCCGGCAAGTCATTCGGACAGGTTTCTATAGGATGTTGTTGAGAAAGGGGGTATGTTTGGAGGGCGTCCTGTTGATTGTCGCAGATAGTCAAAAAAATGACGGCCCCCTCGTGATATGCCTCACCTGAGGCCGATACAGGCAAGTCAGAGGAGGCTTCCCCTGCCGGCTATTTCGTTTATTTCTCCATTGCCTGTTCCGTAGATGAGCAGGAGAACAAAGAGAAAAAAGATCAACCCCTTAAGCAGACACTGAAAAAATATATTCATAAAGACCTCAAGAGAGTTTTTTTGGGGATCGAGATCATTTTGCGGAAAACTATATAGACTTTCAGATAAT
>MAXM01000015.1:0-2284 GCA_001751015.1 Desulfobacterales bacterium C00003106 | reverse complement strand
TATTTAGGTGAAAGTCTATAGAAGGCATTTAATCAACACAAATCCGAGGAGCAAGAGTATGGTAAAGAGCACTGCAAGGAGGTTAAAATAACGGTCAATGAATCGTTGAATGGCGGGGCCGAATTTATAGATCAACACCCCTATCAGAAAGAAGCGGGCAGACCTGGAAAGAAGGGAGACGACCACAAATATCAGAAAATTTATCTTGAACGCGCCCGCAGTAATTGTAAAGACCTTGTAAGGGATGGGTGTGAAACCTGCAATTCCGATGACCCAAGCATCGTATCGGGTATAAAGGTCCTGAACATAATAATACTGGTCGTTAAACCCGTAAAATTGAATAATAGCATCTCCTATGGCCGCCATGAATTCCCATCCGATCAGGTACCCAAAGCAACCCCCGAGGAGTGAACCGGCGGAACAGACCAGGGCATACCTGAAGGCCTTTTTGGGGATGCTCACAGAAAGCGCAATAAGCAAGACGTCGGGCGGGACAGGGAAAAAAGATGACTCGCAAAAGGCCAGTAGAAAAAGGGCAGGGGTCCCGTAAGGAGTTTCGGCCCAATGCAGCACCCAGTCATATAGCCGTCGCACTATCTTCATGTTTTCTTATCTTCCCAACCATGCCTTCCTATCAATTTCACAAACCGGCACCCCATCATGGATCTTTCAATAAATCCGTCTTCCTTGCGGGTTATCTTCATGAGTATTTGCGAGAATCCATCACCGACCGGGATGACGAGGCGACCACCGATGTTGAGCTGTTCTTTCAGTGGCTCCGGCACACGCGGTGAACCTGCCGTAACTATAATGGCGTCAAAAGGGCTTTGTTCCAGCCACCCGTCTGTGCCGTCTGAACACTTTGTGACTATATTATCATATCCCAGCCGGTCTATTTGCTTCATAGTCCTCGTGAGAAGCCCATGAATTCGTTCTATGGAATAGACACGGGAGGCCAGTTCCGCCAGTACAGCAGTTTGATAGCCTGAACCGGTTCCTATCTCAAGGACCCGATCATGAGGCAGAAGCTCCAGGATCTGTGTCATTTCCGCCACCATGTATGGTTGTGATATGGTCTGATCGTATCCTATCGGAAGAGGGCAATCAGCGTATGCCTGATCTCGAAGCGCCTTTTCAACAAACAGGTGACGGGGCACCTTTCTCATTGCATCCAGGACGCGCTGGTTGTATATCCCTCTATTCTCAAGTTGAGTGACGACCATTGTTTCACGCTCATGCCGGTACTCCGTTGAATCGCTGCCTGTCATCTGTTGCCGCCCGCCTATTTTTTTCTTGCGCCAGCTTATCATCTGTCTAATCTCGTCTTGCAACCATGAGGATCTGTTATCAGGATTCTATCTCAACTATGGTTCTTTCGATCTTGCGGCCTCCTTTGAGATCAAAGACCTTGCGTATTATCTTGAGTCTCCCTTCCGCAAAGAGCCGAACAGAATCCTCGTAGAGTTCCCATTCAAGGTGCAGCCCTTTTTCCTTAATCGTTTCAAGTGTATCTCCAGGATCAATCTCAAATGCCTTCTGACCGATAATTGGTCCGGAATCCTCTCCGTAATCGACAAAATGAACAGTGCAGCCCCCAACCTTGCACCCGTATCTGAATGTATCACCATATCCGTCTGTTCCGGGAAACGCGGGGAGAAGGGCAGGATGGATGTTCATGATTCGATGCCCAAGCCGGGACATGTTTATTCTGTCTATGAAATACGGACTCAGGGTTCGCATAAAGCCGGCCAACACAAGAAGGTCAAAGGGATGGGTGTTCATTTTGTCAATCAGCGCTCTTTCCGCCGAGGCCCTGATGCCAAGAAAACGGGCCAGTTTGGTCGGATCACCGGACTGAGGGAAAAGCCTCTGTTTTTCCAGTATTTCATGCAGATTGAAATCATCAGGAATTGTTCCTTCTTTTTCCTGGTCATAACAGCGTGCTATTTTTCTATAATTTACGACAAATGCCGGTATCTTATGTCTTTTGGCCCTTTCGAGTCCGTAAGCATCAGAGTTGTCCGAACCCACAAACACGACCTTGCCTGGTATGCGGCCTGCTTCGCAGGCGTCAATGATTGCCTGTAAATTGCTTCCCCCGCCTGAAACCAGGACACCAATACGAATCTTGTTCATTGCACTTCTAACCCCCTTCTTGATTAGGAACGGGGACGAAATAACTTCTTCAACTATGCATCACAGCTTCAGGCCACCTTTGCCCGATCTCAAATCACAAAAATATCAAAATAGCCCGCTATTCCATCAACTTTTGTGATTTGAGATC
>MAXM01000014.1 GCA_001751015.1 Desulfobacterales bacterium C00003106 | reverse complement strand
AACCTGATGAAAAAGCAGACAAAATATGACTAAAAAGCGAGGAAAGATCCATAAACAACAAAATTTGTAGAAACCAAAAGCGGCCAAGCTTCTTCAGTCAGAGTTCATCCTTTTGTTAAGCACAGTTTCCTTATCACTTTCGTTCAACAGCTATATCTCTGTCAGTTCTGGAACGTGTTCATCCTCATATTTCTCAATCAGCACACCAATCACTTCCATCAATGAGGCCAAGGGGTGATTTTCATTCTCGCCCACTACATCAATCAAAGCGTCCAGCACAGTCACAAGCCGTTGATATTCGCTCTCCGCATGAGGAACAAATACGACGGGTGCGAGCATTGGCCAAACATGTTCAGCCGTTTGCACTTCTGCTACCATGGGTTACTCCTTCCATCTGCCTTTATCATACTCGTCGTGCGTTAGCACGGTACGAATGTAAACTTTCTGCCGATTGTAGTGTATAGCTACGATAAGACGCGCTTTGTTGCCGCCAATGTTGAAAACCGTCAATTTTTCCACTTGGTCGGCGTTAGGAAAGTCCGCGCGCAACTCTACAAACGAACGGAAACGACCTCGCTTCATCAATCTATACCAATGTTCGAGTGATGTTTTGGTATCAGGGTGCTTCTCTGCAAACTCATTCAATCGTTTTCGCGTAATGATGTGCATAGGATATTCCTGCCGTTTGGGCATCGTATCTCTGCTTACATTCACTTCTCTGCCAGCATGCTTCACGCTATGCCAGTTATTTAGTTTCTGACTATTTCCACAAATTTTATGATTGTTGAACAAAATTTAGCAAAAAAACAGTTTTTCTATCTGTATATTTCAATAATTTGGATATTAAACAGAAAGCCGGATAACTCCCTTGCAAGCTATCTCGCCAGACGTTTTGAAATTCAGATATCTTGCCAACTGCGTAACTCAAGAATTCAATAAATTTCTTGCAGATAGGGTTTATATATCACAAATTTTAAAGTGTTTCAATTTGTTACGTGCATAGCATAGCAGGTATCTGTAATGTCACAAATCAGCGGCGCAGTATTTCGCGTACGCTGCATTTGTCTTGTTAGTTGCTCCCGTATTCTATGGTTCTGTCTTTCCTGCGAGCAAGCTCGCTCGTGTATTTTCTTCCAAGTGTATCAGCATGCTCTCGAATCCAGTCAGTCAATCTTGTATCTCCCGCAGGAGGTGAGTCTACGAAGAGAAGGTCCGCCATCAGCCCCTTGATTTCTTCACGGGTAATCATTACGTCGCCAACACACTTGCCGAGAACCCATCCGACCATAAAGCCTACTGCGGGAGGGACTGATATGATGGACCTCTCCTTTCCAATTATCTCACCGATAACATTGACGAGTTCTTTGTATGTAAATGTTTGGGGGCCGATGGCATCAATAATAACATTGTCACGCTTAGCTCCCTGCTCGACAGCAAGGGAAGCAATATCTTCAACATAAATTGGTTGCAAACGGTACTCACCGCTTCCAAATACACCAAACACAGGGAGCCGTCTCAAGGCCCACGCAATGTTGTTGATCAGGATATCCTCTTTCCCAAACAGAACCGTCGGGCGAAGAATAGTGTGTGAAATACCGGACTCCATCAGCGCTTGTTCAAGTTTCGCTTTTCCGCTGAAGTATTCCAGAGGTGAGTCTTCAGATGGGTTCGTGATGCTGACATGGACAATTCGTTCAACATTGGCAGCTTTGGCCGCCTCAAACAGAACCATTGTATTTCTGACTGCGTCTGCATGCTGAAACATCTTGTGATTAAATCGAACCCAGTATGTGTTGTAGAGAACAGACACACCGCGAAGCGATTCACCAAGTTCCGCCAGATTGTCAAAGTTGAACGGGTATGGTTTGACCCGACCATCGAACGGATTCGCCCGATTAAGAGAGTTGGTCAAGGTGATAACTTCGTGACCGCGATCAAGCAATCGTTTGGCGATATACTTTCCTGAATATCCGAAAGCACCTGTCACCGCGTGTAGAGTCTGTTTCATATTTTCCTGCAACTAACGATGATTAGTGGAAAAAAACGCGCAATATCATAGAACGAAA
>MAXM01000013.1 GCA_001751015.1 Desulfobacterales bacterium C00003106 | reverse complement strand
AAAGGTTTCAGAGTTAAGGGAGGAGTGGCAAATTCGTCAGGCCGGGGATGCGATTCGGTTGTATATTGACCATTTCCTTGACGGCGACAGGACGATCTTTGCTACTGTCAAAGGAGCAATACCGGCGTTTTTAGATGATCTCAAGTCGGATGCCATGAAGCGAATGCGCGAGACGTTGAGGATTCAGAATTACGCGTATCGGACGGAGAAGACGTATCTTGACTGGGTGAACCGGTATTTTTCTTATTGCAAATCGGTTAACGCGCCTGTGACGGGAAGGGATGCTTCTGATTCCCGTTTTGTCAAGGCGTATATCAGTCATTTGGCCCTGGAGCGAGATGTCGCAGCCTCAACACAGAATCAGGCGTTTAACGCGCTTCTTTTTCTTTATCGCAAGGTTTTTGAAATTGATCTTCAGGGGCTGGGGGATACGGTACGAGCTCGGCGCGGCGCGAAGCTTCCGGTAGTTCTGAGTGTGGAGGAGATTGAAAGGCTTTTCCTGGAGCTGAATGGAACGTCCGGGTTGATGTTAAAGCTTATTTACGGCGCTGGGCTTCGGTTGATGGAGTTGGCCCGGCTTCGGGTTAAGGATGTTGATTTTCAGAATAATGTGTTGCTTAGGAACGGGGACGAAATAACTTTCCCAAGGGGCGTTCCTGCCGCGAGAGGCATCGCATAACTACATCAGGCACTCGCTGATAAAGGGATCTGTCTCACAAGGTGAAGCATGTGGAACTATCGAGTTGTACGGAAAAAGAATTCATACATCAAAAAATTACAAACTCGCTAACTATGTGATATAATAGCACCTAAAATTGCTTTTGACTAAGAGGTATTAAAGGAGATATCATGTCAAAGATAATGGGTTATATGGGTTTTCTCTGTTTCTTCTTCCTGTTCGGCTGCACGTGTATCTCTATTCCGTCTTTCGTGCAACCGGTAAGGCCCCTGGAAGAGCAGGTCATTCAGGGAAAAGGTCCTGGAAAGATTCTGCTGGTCGACATATCCGGGACTATTTCGGAAAAACGTAAATCAAAGGGAATAGGCCTTACCGAAGAGATGTCTATGGTGGAAAGGATAAAGGAAGAACTGAACAAGGCTGAATCAGATCAAGCGATAGCAGGCCTTATCCTGAGAATAAATTCACCGGGAGGAACCGTAACGGCAAGTGATATCATATACCATGAGATCTGCGAATTCAAGAAGAGGACCGGTGTAAAAGTTATTGCATCCTTTCTGGACATAGCTGCGTCCGGCGGATACTATGTGGCATGTGCAGCAGACAGGATCATTGCTCATCCAACAACAATAACAGGGAGCATCGGTATTATTGCATTCAAGTTCAACATCCAGGGATTGTTGTCCAAGATCGGCGTTAAAGAAGAGTCCATCAAGGCAGGGGACAAAAAGGACCTGATGACTCCTTTTCGTGCCGCCACTGCTGAAGAACGGGAAATCATGCAGACTATTATCAACAATCTCCACCAGCGTTTTATCGATGTAGTTGAGCAGGGGAGACCCTCATTGACTCGCGAGGAGATAGAACGGATTGCGGACGGCCGAGTATTTAGCGCGGAACAGGCCTTGGACATGAAACTGATCGATCAGATCGGTTATCTGGACGATACAATCCATGATATGAAGCAGGAGCTTGGATTAAAGGAGGCCACTGTGATCGCCTATCTGCGTCCGGGGGACTACAAGGGGACAATCTACAGCGCCAACACAACAACATCTCACAGCTCTTTTGACCTCCTTGCGATAGATCGAAAAGGCCTTGTCTTGTCTCAGGACGTGCGCTTTATGTACCTGTGGATGCATGCGCTCGCCCCATGAGCGGAAACCCCATCTCTTCTCTTTGTGCAAGATAGCTCTTTGCACAGGCACGCGCAAGAGCCCGAATGCGTCCTATATACCGGGTCCGCTCGGTAACGCTTATTGCTCCTCTGGCATCGAGAAGATTGAATGTGTGCGAACATTTCAGCATATATTCATACGCAGGAAGGATCAAGGATGCTTCCAGTATACGATTTGACTCGCCTTCGTACATATCGAATAATTTGAAGAGCATATCCACATCCGCTTTCTCAAAATTGTAGACCGAATGTTCCACCTCCCCCTGGTGGTGAAGGTCCCCGTATCGGACGTCATCATTCCATTTCAGGTCATATACGGAGTCCACCTCCTGGAGATACATGGCGATCCGTTCCAGGCCATACGTGATCTCCACGGATATCGGATCAAGGTCGATGCTTCCGGCCTGCTGAAAATAGGTAAACTGGCTGATTTCCATCCCGTCAAGCCAGACCTCCCAGCCGAGTCCCCAGGCCCCTAATGTCGGAGATTCCCAATCATCTTCAACAAACCTGATGTCGTGTTCCAGGAGATTGATCCCTAACTTCTTGAGGCTGTTGAGATACTTGTCCTGTATGTCCGCGGGTGACGGTTTCAGGATAACCTGAAATTGATAGTAGTGTTGCAGCCGGTTCGGATTCTTTCCATAGCGGCCGTCGGTCGGGCGTCGAGACGGCTCCACGTATGCCACCTTCCATGGTTCAGGGCCAAGGACCCTTAATAGTGTATCCGGATGAAATGTCCCCGCTCCCACCTCAATATCGTAAGGCTGTTGAAGCGTACACCCCGCCCTGGCCCAATAGCCCTCCAAGGTCTGAATCAGTTTTTGAAAATGCATAATCTGTTCCTCTAATACTTCGAGTAACCGTTCACAGTTGTCGGTTCACAATTTTCCCAATGAACTATGCAACGACTTAAGCATTTGATCCTTTATTCCAACCCATACGGATCGATCTTTGCCTCAAGGAGCTTAGCCCCCTCCACATTTAAAAGGATATCTTCCCAGGATCGCCGCAGCCGTGAGATATCATCCTTTTCTCCAAGCGCCCATATACAGCCCCCTCCGCCTGAGCCGGTGAACCGCGCGGCACAGTTCTTTTGCGTTGCTTCATTTCTGAGCCTATCTCCCACATTGGTAAAGACCTCGGGAGTCATTTCTGTTCTTACAGCAACCTCTTTGTTTGCCGCGTCAACAGCGCCGCGCCAATCGCCGGCGGCAAGCGCCCTGATAAAATCATTCGTGTAACCTGCGATTTTCTTCCAGCACGACCTGTTCCTGCCCTCCATGAACTCTTTTACCCATTTTCCGTTTATATCTTTTGATTCATGGGGGACACCGCAATACGCAAGAACAAGGCGATCCTCCAGCTCCAAATAGCCGTCCTGCCGGATCAACTCCCATCTTTTGAAAGGCGGGGCGTCAGGGGTCGGGGGCCAGTACCACGCATTGACTCCTCCAAAGGCTGCCGCCAATTGATCCTGCATGCCGCAGGGCACCGGCAGGATACTATCTTCAATACTGTAAGCCAGCAGAACGATCTCTTCCCTGGATAAGGGACTATTGCCGAGTTGCGTATATGCCCTGGAAAAAGCGCCCGTCAACGCTACAGCCGCGGCGGAAGAGCCTCCCAATGCGCTTTTTGGCGGGGATTCGGATTCGATCCGGATATGAACCCCCTTGGCCTGGAAATAGGATGCAACCGCGAACATAAGGCCTAAAGGTGATGTATATGGAACCTCTTTGGCCGGATACTCCTCGGTCGCAAAACCGGTGGAAGATATTTTGATCATGTTTGAATGGTAAGGGAGAAGCCGCACACGTGTCTTTAGATGCAACGCAATATTAAAGGTGGCCGGGCCGTGATTGCGCAGTGCATGGTAAAACGTCTTTATATCAAGCGTGCCGCCGCAGTCGATCCTGCACGATGCGGAGGCCTCGATCACCCCGGATTCAAGGATTTTCGTCAACGCCTCTTTTTTCATTTTTCTTTCCTGATCTCTCTCAGAAATCGCAGACTCTTAAAATCCTTGTTAAAACAATACACGCAAAACCCCTCAAGAAGCCTTGTTCCCTCTTCCTTCGACGCTCCGGAGAACCTGATCCGAAGGGCCTTGTCCGAGGGGGCATTTGATATCCATAACAGCAGTTTGCAGGTCCCCCTGGATAAAAGGATATCCCGGTTGTTATGAATACCACAGCCCGAACAGACAACCCCCCCTTTGATGCGGCTGAAATATAGCCGATTTCCGAAAAAGGCGTCGAGCGGCTTGTGGCAGACAGAACAGACTTTAAGATTCGGGGAGAAACCGCAAAGCGCCAGGAATTTGACCTGAAAAAACATGGAGAGCAGACTGTCGTCGATTTCCGAATCATCCAGCCTGCCAAGAACATAGCTTAACAGCTCAAAGGTCGCATAATGCCGATCTCCTTTTTCTATCCATTTGTCGATCAACTCAGTCCAGTAACTTGCATAAGCTGTCTTGAATATGTTGCGCCTGATGCGATCAGGCGGCCTTATGGCCGTTGCCTCCTTTAAAAAAGGGAATCCCGTGCCGCGTCTCCGGCTCCATACGACATTTACGAGAGAGAAAAGTTCAAGCGTTCCGCCAAAACGTTTCATGCTCCTTTTCGCGCCTTTGGCAATAGCAGAAATTTTGCCGTATCCGGAGGTAAATAGCGTGACAATCTTGTCGCTGTCACCATAGTCAACAGAGCGCAGGACAACAGCCTGTGTGGAAAAATCCGGCATTTTTGTCAAAGGTGGAGCAATAGGGTTGCTATCTGGAAGTAAATAAGAACGCTGAGTATATCTATGGAGGTTGAAACAAAACAACCGGTAGCCACTGCGGGATCCACCTTGATCCTGGCCAAAACAAGGGGAACCGACGCCCCTACAGTAGCCGCCATTGTCATGGAAGCCAGGATTGAGACACCGACCGCTGTGCCGATTTGCCACATGTCATAGCGATATTGCGCAACCATTCCGATCATGAGACCGTACAGGAAACCGATCAGTCCCCCAATGCAGAGTTCTTTGAAAACCACAGGCGCTATCTGTTTGACATTGAAACGGCCCATGGCCAATCCCCTTACGACAATAGTAGCGGACTGGTTGCCTATGGACCCCCCCATTCCCATAATAATCGGTATGAATGCGGCGAGATAGAGCGCACTATTCAAGACACCTTCAAACCGATCTATGACACAAAAGGCGATAACACCGCCTATCCAACTGGCAAACAACCAGGGGAGCCTTGTACGCGTGCTTTTTAAGACAGACTGGGCTTCTATTAAATCGTCGCCGGCCCCGGCCATCCTCAGGATATCCTCGGTTGCCTCCTGTCGGATAATGTCGATAACATCATCTACTGTTACGACCCCAAGAAGAACATTATTGTCATCGACCACAGGAACGCCGAGAAGATTATACCGGGCCACCACCTTGGCAACTTCTTCCTGGTCCATGTTGCAATGGACACTCATAACCGTGGTTGTCATGACATCTTTGAGCTTGGTTTCAGGGCGGGACACCACGAGCTGCCGCAAAGAGATTACCCCGACCAGATGGTTGTAATCGTCAACCACATAGAGGTAAAAGACCATCTCCACGTCTTCTTTCTGATGGATTGCCGCGATCGCGTCTTTTGCAGTGGTCTCTTTCTTCAGGGCAATGAAATCCGGGACCATGATGCCGCCGGCTGTGTCCTCTTCAAACCTGAGAAGCCCTTCAACCTCGGACGAATCCTCATGTTCCATGAGTTCGAGGATCTGGTTTGACTTTTCATCAGCCAGAAGCTGCAGGAGGTCAGCCACGTCATCGGACGCCATTTCACCGAAAATAGCTGCGATCTCTTCGGGAGACATGTCCTCGACAACCGCGAGAAACTCGGCTTCCTGCAATTCACTGAGGACTTCGGCTTTCTTTTCCATGTTGTCGATCAACTGAAAGAGAAAGACCTGGTCCTTTGCAGAAAGAAAATGAAATACGGAGGCAATATCCGCGGCATGTGACTTATCCGTGATTTTCTGCAAGTTACGGGTAGCGCCGCGACGGATAAGTCTCGTAATCGTGGAAAGGAGTATTCTAGTGTGTTCAGAATGCATAATGAATCAGCCGCCCTTTGATCGGGCTTCAGGAAATTTCCCAATCGTCAATCATCAATTCCAGTTCCTCTACGGATAGAGTCTCTGGATCAACCGCGGGAATGGTATTGCTTCGCGCACATGCGGAACTCCGCAAATCCACGCAACTGTTCGCTCGATCCCCATACCAAAGCCCGCGTGAGGCACACTGCCGTATTTTCTCAAATCGAGATACCAGGAAAACTGCTCAGGGGAAAGCCCTGCCTCTACGAGTTTTTTGTGCAACGCGTCCTTGTCCTCTTCTCTTGCCGACCCTCCGATAATCTCGCCATATCCTTCTGAAGCAAGGAGATCCATGCACAGGACCACATCGGGCTTTTCCGGATCATTTTTCATATAAAAAGGCTTTGCAGAGACCGGGTAACGGTGTATGAAAACCGGCCTTTCAAAACGGTCGGAAATAAGCGTCTCGTCGGCTGCGCCAAGGTCATTTCCCCACTCAAAGGGCACACCATGGTCTTGCAATATCCGCACAGCCTTGTCGTATGAAATGGATTCAAAGGGGGATTTTATCGCCTCGAGTTTTTCCCTATCTCTTTCCAACGTTTTCAGGTCTTCTGCGTTGGCTGAGAGGACCTCTTTTACAATGGTCACAATCAGGGATTCCGCGAGTTCCATGATATCGGAAAGACCGGCAAAGGCGACCTCAGGCTCTATCATCCAGAATTCGGTAAGATGTCTGCGGGTCTTTGATTTTTCCGCCCGGAAAGTGGGACCGCAGCAGTATACCTTCCCGAACGCCATTGCCCCGGCCTCCATGTATAGCTGTCCGCTCTGCGAAAGGTATGCCTTTTGTTCCTCAAAATAGTCTGTTTCAAATAATGAGGTTGTGCCCTCACAGGCGACCGGGGTGAGAATAGGTGCATCCAGCGCTGTAAACCCCTGCTCGTCAAAGAAACGACGCGCAGCGCGAATAACAGTATGTCTGACCTTTAAGACAGCGTGTTGTTTTGAGGAACGAAGCCAGAGATGTCTGTGGTCCAGAAGGAACCCTACACCGTGCTCCTTTGGGGCAATAGGATACTCCTCGGCTATCTGCACGACAACAATCTGTGAGGCGAGGACTTCATGCCCTCCGGGGGCCCTCTTGTCCTTCTTTACAAGACCCGTAACCACTACTGAAGACTCAAGTGTCAAAGGTTCATACCGCTCAAAATGGTCCTTATCCATCTCGGACTTGACGAGCGTAACCTGCGCGACCCCGGTACCGTCACGCATTACAAGAAACCGTATCTTTCCGCTCGAACGTTTGTGAACCAGCCACCCGCTGAGCGTAACACGCTGACCATCGTATTTGCCAATGTTATCTATACTGATTTTATTCATGGTGTTGACCTCAACACTTTTTTGTAAGCAAAACCGCGTTTTTCGCAAGATATTACAACATAGTCTTAATATACGCTGTCTCCCTCAAGTCTTTCAGCCACTCTTTGTATCTCATGTCTACGGTAGATTGAAAAAGCTCCTGGTGAATTTCTTCTTTTGCCTCCTCAAAGGATTTCCCGGGTGTTTTCTCTTTTTTGTCAAGCTTTACGATCTGAATACCGGCTGTTGTGTTCAGCACGGAACTTATCTCTCCGGGCTCAAGGCCCTGAACAACATCTTTTAAGACAGGCGTCAACTCGTCAAGCGCAAACCACCCGAGATCACCGCCGTTTGCGGCAGATGGCGCCTCGGAAAACTCCATGGCCGCATCTTCAAAGGGGAGACCACCTCTTATTTTTTTTGCAATAGATTTCCCATTTTCAAGGGCGGCCTCTGTCTGATCTTTGCCGTCTGAAAACCGGGTCTTCAAGAGAATGCTCCGTATATGATAGAGAACCCTTCCTTCATATTTTTCCTGATGTTTCTTGTAATAGTCTTGTATCTCATGTTCTGTTATTACGATCTTTGACTTGACCTCCATGCTGACGAGCCTGGCCCGCAGGATCTGTTCCCTCAGCCGCTTCTTATATTCCGCCAGTGTATGTCCATCCCTGGCGAGCATCTGTACAAGCTCTTCTTCAGTGAAGGAATTATCGATCTTTATCTGCTCGAGCGAGTTAGCCACCTCTTCGTCCCGCACGTGAATCTGTTTTGCCGATATCTCCTGATCCGCCAGTTTCTGCTCAACAAGTTGATTCAGCATCTCCTGGCGGGCGTCAAACAAAATTGCCTGCTCTTTGTCAGGCGGATAGCCACTCTCGCGAATTCGTTCAGTATATGGAAAATACAATTCATTCAGATCAGAAAGCGTAATAACTTCATTGTTTACTACAGCAACAATACGATCCAGGAGTTCTCCTTTGGCCTGACGAGGAAAAGAGAGGAGAAAAATCAACAACAACAGATAGATACTATTTTTTACCACAGTACGCAACTCGCTTTAATGCTTCATGCCGGCGCATTTTGGCCTAAGCCTCGAATGCATGGCTGTGAGCCTGACAGCACAGGTTCAAAATCTTTGAATATACAGACCGTAAATTGATTAAGTCAAGAAAAATATAGGCAGTGAAGGATAAACCTTGTTATGACTCAGGGGTAGCGAAAGCAGACTACGGTGGAAGCTATTCATGTAGCCAGGCAGACGAGACGGCAGCCTGTTGGAGTCGGTAAATCACGCTTACCTTTATAGGGAACAGGGACAAAATAACTTCCTCAACT
>MAXM01000012.1 GCA_001751015.1 Desulfobacterales bacterium C00003106 | reverse complement strand
TATGTTAATGTATGTGATATAAAGAGTTGCACTTTCAATATGAAATCACATACATAATAACATTGCACATCCTTAGCGGAGCAAAAATATGGCTAAGACCCTTGAAAAATTACTGAAGAGATCTGACAATATTGCTAATCAGCAGGTTTTGCTTCAAGCATCAGATATTATGGATGAGTTGCAAAATAATAAAAATTGCCTGATCATAATGGATAATGGTGCATACAAGATTAATGTGCTAACAAATCTTTTGCGCGAATATATATCTGATAGTAAGAGTATCTGGTTGGCCACCTCCCCAATTACCTTTTCCCCTTTTAAGCTTTTTTGGATTAGAGCGGGTTTGGGAAGTGAGCTTCTTTCAGTAAGATGCCACTTTGAGTATGTGGAGACCAATGCTCCAGCCACTTTATGGTCAGTGGATTTATTACGCGACAATATTGATGCTCTGTGCTCCCATGACATTAAAAACCTGCCGGATATTCTAGTGCTTGAGAATATGGATATGTTAGGGGACAAGTATATCGGACCGTGCCTGGAGCAGGTCCTACTTGGTTTGCCGCTTCATATTTCGATTATTGCTTTTATTTCCCCTGTAGTTAACCACAGAGAAATCCTTGATTGGCTAATTAAAATACGTGATGGTTCCTGGGGAGAATTAGGAACTGTGAGTGATAGCAGGCAGGCCTTAGCTTATTTGACTGCTGAGTATGATTTGATTCCGCTACTTCAGAAGAAAACAATAGCCAGTAAAGTTAAACGTTCCCTTAAGGAAAATAAGCCGGTCAAATCTTTGGCGAGCAAATTATTTATCCAACCGTTAGTGAATAAGCTAAAACAGGAAAACTTGACCCCGACTCTAATTGTTATGCCTTCACAAGGGATCTGTAATCAGGCTGTGCAAAACTGTCCGAAGACCAGGGATGATGCCACTGAGATATTATCAAACCCTCAGATCACGGCTCTGTTTGATCGTTATCCTGTCTTAAAGGATCGTAAAAAAGTTGCTGCGTTATTATATAGGCAGGTGGGGGCGTTCCATTTAGGCAACCATCCTGCCTGGTCAGAGATGATTGAAATACTGCTTTCCTTAAATCTGATAGAAGCTGTTTTCAGCACCATGTACGATGCCCAGGCCCTCAGTGCCCGGGTAAAATCCGTGGTTTTGACCACATCTCAGATAGTTGCGCCTGGCGAAATTCAAGCAAGGTCTGTTTCAAACATTGAATTTCGCCGGATATGTCAGCTTACAGAGTCTATGGATAATACGGATATGAGAGGTTGTGTTGTTCTCGCTCACGGAAAGCATATAGACATGGTCCGGCTTAAGAATATGCAGGTCATAAGTTCTTTAAATGCTGTTAACAGTAAATTTAAATGCAATACTCAGGCCATCCTGGGACTTGCAGGGAGTACAACAAGGGGGGTTCAAAATTCTGTTATGATGAGTTTTTGGGCAGAGCAAAACGAATTGAAGGAAACTGCTCCGCTTGTTGAAAAGCAAACTCAACTTGAAGAATTGATTCCTGAAGCCAAGTGTGGGGCTCCTCGTACTGCTCTAACTTTGATTAAAACAACTCAACAATTCAAATTTGAGCTTGATCAATGGAACATGAAAATTGACACAGTCAAAAACCCGAATACGTTGAGCGCTATTAAGAAACACATAGCCACGCTTCAGTTAACGATTTCTAATTTTCCCTGCAATGGATGCGTTCATCAGGCAGAATGTCAAGACTTGCGCTACAAGAAGATTAGGAATATTTTTAACCAATATAGTGAAATCCTCTATCAAATGAAGCAAAGCGCCTCTATTCTTGAGGTGGATCTGGCAGATAAAACAGAATTTTTAATGAACATGGGTTTTTTGGATTTTGAGTTAAAATTGACCTCCAAGGGAAAGATCGCGCTTCAAAGCGGCTGTAGCAACCCTTTTTATATCACAGAACTTATCTGGCATAAGAAAGATTTTCCATGGGTTGCAGAGTTAACAATCCCGATTTTAGCTGGATTTATAGAACTTGGTCTGGGAGCAACTCCATTATTAGTGGATAATTTTGTAGACGAGCCATTGCAACGCGCTTACCAATGGATAGGGGAATGTATTGACCCGGTCAGGAAACAATTGTACTCAAATGGGGTTGCGGCGCCGGAGCCGTCTTTTGCTCAATCTGCTTTAGTGCAGGCCTTGGAAAATGGAATTGGGTTTGAGGGAGCAGCCGAGCATACAGGGATTTCGATTGGAACCATTATCCGATTAGTACAAAAAACCAAATACCTGGGGTTTCGATTTGGCTTTCTGACAAGGGCGAACGGCATCGAAACTGTAGTATCCAGCAATTAAAAAACGCTATTGGGGGCGACATTTCTGGGCACGAGGAATGGACTTTTTGATGGAAGCAAATGCAATTATTAATTTGGCTTAAAAGCAGCGTAGCTACCGTTTAGCGCCACCTGCTTATAACTATCCAGCATTAAAGAGAAAATCACCGCACTGGCGTTCTCGCA
>MAXM01000011.1:1764-6019 GCA_001751015.1 Desulfobacterales bacterium C00003106 | reverse complement strand
AAAAAGAGCCAACTGGCCGCCATGACCCAGAGAAACAAGTTTTCAGATTATCTGCCGTACATGGCCTATGATCCCAAGACAGCCGCATATACGAACACAGACGAAACCATCGGCTTTATATGGGAATGTGTCCCCCTGGTCTATATGGGCAGAAATGAGATTGAAACACTTGAAGGTCTTTTCTCCCTCGGGCTTCCTTACGGCACGGCGCTGCAATTCATGCTTTACGCGGACCCGAACATTGATCCCTATACGAATATATTTCAGGGCCTTAAGACAAGGGATTCAGGACAGATAGACCTTGCGGAAAAAACATCTCGATTTTATCAGGATGCGAGCAAGTCCGGCTTCAAAAACATGGCCGGCATGCCTGCCCGGAACTTCCGGCTTTTTGTGAGCGTGAAGCTGAAACAGCCCATAGATGACTCGACCGCGCTTGATATCAAGAACAACATCGGCGAGGTTCTCGCGGGCATACACCTCCACCCACGTTCATTGCCTCCCGAGGACTTGATCCATATGCTAATGCGCCTGTTAAACAACAAGGCTCCGAACGTAAGTCCGCTATACGATGAAACCGTGCCCATTAGAAAACAGATCATTTTGTCTGAAACCCCTATTATTTCCAAATGGGACGGCATTGAGGTCGGCGACAAGCTTTTCAGGTGTTTGACGGTAAAAAAGATGGCCCAGATCATTGACCCCCTGACCTTTAACGAAATCCTGGGGGGCATATGGGGCACGAAATCGGATTCGAGTCAGATCAACGGGCCGTTTTTTCTAACGGTGAATGTCATTTTTGACAAGCTCAAAAGTCAACTTCACGGCAAATGCAATATTGTGTTGCAGCAGCAGGGAGTCGGCAGCCTTGCGCCGTCTCTGAAGCGCAAACAGGAAGAATACATGTGGGCCACGGACGAAATAGAAAGGGGAACCGAGTTTGTCAGGATCATGCCGATCCTGTGGCATATCGGTTCTTCAGAAAAAGAGTCAAAGGAACTGACTGCCAGGGTTAAGAGAATTTGGGAGTCCAGGACCTTTGTGATGCAGGAAGACAAAGGCATCCTGAACATCCTTCTGCTCTCGGCCCTGCCCCTTGGACTCTATAACACGGACAAGAACGTAAATTTTATGGACAGGGATTTCATCTGTCACCCCAAGGCTGCTGCAACCTGCCTGCCGATTCAGGGAGACATGCGGGGCAGCGGCAATCCGTATNNTATAGCATGTTCTTAGGCAGGAAGGGCCAGGTTGTGAGTGTGGACTTGTTCGACAAGACCGCAAACAACTTCAACGCCCTGGTGTGCGCCTCTTCCGGGTACGGGAAGTCCTTTTTGATGAATTACATGGTGTACAACTATTACACCGCAGGCGCGATCATGCGGATCATCGACATTGGCGGCTCTTACAAAAAACTTGCAAACATTGTGGGCGGGCGGTTCATAAGCTTTGAGCGGGACAGCGGAATATGCATAACCCCGTTTTCCCATATCCGCGACATCAATGAAGAGATAGGAACCCTTGGCGCTATCGTGGCTCAAATGGTTTACTCCGGAACCGAGACGCTTCCCAATGAAACCGAGATGACGATCATCAAGAATGTTATCAGGCAGGTTCACTCCGACTACGGCAACGAAGGAAGTATCGATCACATCTATAACGCGCTGGCTGCTCCGCAAAAGAACTCGGACGAGATCATGGAGCTTGAATGCGGGGAGGGCAACAATTGTATTTCCAAGCTTCTGAGCATCTCGTCTCATCTTGCGTTTAACCTCAGGAGTTTTACATCACGCGGGGAATACGGCAAGTGGTTCAACGGGCCGTCCACGCTGAACATAGAAGACGATGATTTTGTTGTTCTTGAACTTGAAGAACTCAAGCCACAGAAGGATCTCCTGAACGTAATCACCTTGCAGATCCTCAACTATGTCACCTCGAACCTCTATCTGTCGGACAAATCTCAAAAGCGGCTGATCATCTTTGATGAGGCGTGGCAGTTTTTTAAGGAAAGTTCCCTGCTCAAGGACGTAATCGAGGAAGGATACAGAAGGGCCAGAAAATACGGGGGGAGTTTCACCACCATCACCCAATCACTGCTCGATTTTGAGAGCTTCGGCCAGGTGGGAAACGTGATTATGTCCAATTCCGCGTTCAAGTTCATGCTCGAATCCCCTGACTTTGACAAGGCCAGCGCCAAGAAGCTCATCAATTATGACGACTTTACAATGAAGGTTTTGAAATCGGTCAGCACCCCGCGTCCCCTGTATTCGGAGATATTCATGGACAGCCCCGTGGCAAGAGGCGTGATCAGGTTGATCGTTGATCCGCACTCGTACTATCTTTGCACATCGGACGCTGCCGAGAACGCACAGATTGACGCCCTGGTCAAAGGCGGAAAAACCTATCTTGAAGCAGTCAACATCATGGTTGAAAACTCGCAACAAAACTAAATGAGGTCTATCGTGTGTCTTAAAAACATTTCTATCCTGTGCTCTTTTCTTTTATTCTTCGTTTTCACCTCAATCTCACGGGCAGCGTGGGTGGACGACTGGATTGACCAGGCTACCGTATCAGGCCCCGACCATTTTGAGACACAGAAACGCAACTACGCCAATTTTGGAGGCTTGTCCGCCCGCTGGGACACCACCGTAGACCCTTTGATTACCTACACTCCGCCGCGATTCAGGGCCGGGTGTGGCGGCATTGACGCATACATGGGCGGATTCAGCTTCATGGATGAAGATCATCTGATGGAAAAATTTGAAAACATCATGTCCGGCGACACTGTTGCGGCCTTTGCCTTTGACATCGCGTTAAACGTGCTGTGCGAGCCGTGCGCCAACACAATCAAGGCGCTGGAAGCCATATCAGACAGACTTAATCAAGTACAGTTAGACGACTGCAAAGCATCAAGAGTCATTGCAACTACAATCGTAGACGGACTGTCGGACAAGAAGGCGGCCTCGGATCTGCGGACCCAGGCCTGGACCGACTTCAGCCAGAGCACCGGCTTAGAAAATCTCTACCAGGACATGACGGACGCAGCGGGTACAGGAACCACGGAAGACATAGCGCCCGGAGTGGCCGACAACAATTTGGTCGCCGGGTGTCCACCCTTGATGAGGCAAGCCTTTTTTACAGGTGGTTTTTTGCTTGAGAACCTCTCTGCCATGCGCGACTATCCTGACACCTATGTCGCGCTTATGCGAGGACTCTTAGGTGATGTAAGAATTACTGACAGCACCAAATATCGCTATGAGCCGCCATGCGCAAACAACAATAAGTTGGTCAACGTCGCAGAATCTATCTATAAAGGTGAAATTGAGGTCATGCCTCTCTCGGAGGCCGGAGCCCTGGAAGCTTGCCGACCGCTCAGAATCGCAGGAATTACCATTCCTGGCTCAAGCGGAGGAGGTCACTACCCCAGCTACAGCGATTGGGTTCATTCCTGGATAGAAGGCGTCGCGGATGCGATGCTGACACGGTCAGGGCTTAGTCCCGCACAGGAGCAGATGCTGAGCAACACACCAGCGGACGTTTACATGGCGATAAACTCATACATCCTGAACATGGGAGAAAACGCTGATTCCCATGACATTGCCCTAAGGCTCGGGGATTGGGCCGGAAGCGTGTACATATACTCAATGTTCAGTGATTACTATAAATACTTAGACGACGTCCTTACCTATGCAGACCACCTGATAACCGCCCAGAAGGGAAGCGAGACCGGCGCTGACCAAGAGCGATGCCAAATTGATCTGTCGCAGCAGGCAATGGGCTATCTTAAAGAGATGAAAAAAAAGGTTGGCCCCATGATGGAGGCTGCTTACCAGTCACACAGGGACAACGCAGAGGCGATGGAGACACAACAGGCGTTAGGCAAGCATCTTCGCCTGAACCAATTACACGGAAGGGGTCGGCTTCGAGATTCCCTTGGAAGTTTCCTTGGAAATTAAAATGCTCAAAAAAATCACGTTAAGTTTTCTGGCAGGTCTTTTGGTCCCGGCGTATGCTCACGGCGCGGTTCCTGCCGCCATAGAAAGCATCATCGTACATGGAGAGATAAACCATATCGCTAAAGCGCTTCGCCGCCTTGCCTTGATAATGACCGATGACAGGTATCTGGGTCTTTTTTTCGGGATCATTATCCTCACACTCGTGGGCGGCGTGATAATGATGATTATAAGCTCGGTGACAAAGGGCAAGATATCATCCAGCATGTGGTTGTCACTTTTTGGAACGCTTGTTTTCGGGG
>MAXM01000011.1:0-1657 GCA_001751015.1 Desulfobacterales bacterium C00003106 | reverse complement strand
GTGGCCTTTCTCGCGGGTCTTCTGAACAAGATAGAATCCGGCATTGTCGATGTGATCTGGACCGCCGGCGATATAATGGGTTTCAGGAACCAGGCCGGTGGAGTCGGATTCAACATTATCAACAAGGCATTCAGCGATAAGGTCGATCTCTCCGGCATTGACCCCAGCCCGGTAACAGGCAAATACGCCAACATGTCCATCAAGCGATACATAGAGGACTGTTTTCTTTTTGAGCTTGGCAGGCCGGCAAGTCTAATCAATATCAACGATATCAACGACAACACTAATTTTATATCCATCCTCGAACTTGCCGCAAGTCCGTCGATCCAAACGGTATGGTATGACAGTTCCTCCCCGAACGGTGTAAGCCGGACGTGCCAGGACGATTGGAACCTCCATGTTGGACCCTATCTCTTAGCCCTGCTTGGCGGAAACGCCACTGTCACGGCATTTTGGGACCAGAAATGCGCCAAGGCCAGGTTCAGCGAAAACACATACCCGATAAGCATGGGCGGCCCTGCGATTAATACTGTGTGTCGAGATAAAGTCGAGAATCTTATATCTTCGCTCATGGGTGTGGCTGTAACCTCTGAGCAGCTCCTATTGCAACGCCTGATAGCAACCGAGCTAAAATCGGTAGCTGAAGAAGGTTCCCCGGATGAGCATGTAAGGGCAATAGGGAATTTTTCTAAAGGTTCTGAACTCATGGGAGCCGGAATCATGCTCAACGAGTGGCTTCCCACAATGAAGGGGGTATACTACGCAATATTTCTTGGCCTGCTTCCCTTCTTGTTTCTGTTGATACCGACCCCTTTATGTTTTCGTGTGATATCGTTTATTTTCGGCAGTTTCTTCTTCCTGACGTGCTGGGGCATATGCGATGCAATAGTACACAGCACGGCCATGGACTACGCAGCCGACTGTTACACGGAGATAGTTCAGGGCAGGCTTGGCCTGAAATCCATGATCATGTTTGAAGCGGAGTCCTACAGAGCAATGGCGGCGTTTGGGACTTCCCGGCTCATGTCCCTTTCAATGGCCGGTGTGCTCGCGTTTACCATTACAAAATTTGGAGGCTCCGCCTTTGCTCAGATGATTCACCGCAGTCCGATTGCAATGGGCGCACACGGGGCAATGGGCGCTCATACGTCTTCCATGGGTGACCCGAGCAAGCGAGCATCATTCATGGAGGGAGTCGCTCGATCTGTTCCCACGCAAGCATGGGCGGGTGCTTACTCTACTGATGAACATACAGATGCCGGCAGAGAGCAACGCGGAACCGCTACGGCAAGTAGCATTGAGAAATCGAAGAGACTGGCCGGCGTTGACCATGCAATTGAGCAACAGGCTGGAGTATCCGGTATGCGGGCCATGGATGGAGCTCTCACAAAGGAACAGATAGCCGAAACGGCTGCTGCCTCAAACATAACACCAACCCAGCTACAGTTCTTAAATACGGAAGGCAGAGTAAAGAGCGAGCTTGCTAAAAACGTCATGACAAGGGGTTTGAATGAGGCCCTCAATTCGCCAGGCTGCAGGATGAGTCCTTTAACACAAAGCGCTATAGCTGGTTTAGCGAGCACCTCTGCGGGATCGGCTTGGCTTGCAGAGAACGGCACAGTTTCGAGGGTGATAAAACCGGAAGAGGCTGTTAACG
>MAXM01000010.1 GCA_001751015.1 Desulfobacterales bacterium C00003106 | reverse complement strand
GACCCCTGATCCCCGACCCCTGAAATATTACTTTTTTCCCGCCGATTGTCAACGGTCTTTAAAAAAAACACGTTTTTTGTTGACAACGAACAAAATTAATTCTATATTCCGCTCCACAGATTGAGCATGCATGTCAGAATATTCTATATACTACATAGAACTATCCTTATTTGCGATAAAGTGGAGAGAGGAGGTGACTACAGCGTCTCCCAAGGGAGTAGGGTAGTATTTCATTTCGGTCAGGATGGAAAATTATTATAATGAAATGGAGGTAAAACAATGGCAAAACATGAAACCCCTATGTTGGACCAGCTCGAAAGCGGGCCGTGGCCAAGTTTTGTGTCCGACATTAAGGCGGAAGCCGAGTCAAGGGAAAAAAACGTAAATGGGATAGACTACCAGATTCCTCAGGAGTGCTGTGATGACCTTCTGGGAGTGGTTGAACTCTCCTACAAGCATGGCAGGACCCACTGGAAACATGGCGGGATCGTAGGCGTATTCGGCTACGGTGGTGGTGTTATCGGAAGGTATTGCGATCAGCCCGAGATGTTTCCGGGAGTTGCTCATTTCCATACGATGCGTATAAATCAGCCGTCAGGCAAATACTACAGCACGAAATTTCTGGGAGACCTTCTTGATCTCTGGGAGCTTCGCGGAAGTGGCCTTACAAATATGCACGGCGCCACCGGTGATATCGTCTTTCTCGGCACAACAACACCTCAGTTGGAAGAGATGTTCTTTGATTTGACGCATAAGCTGGGCACCGACCTTGGAGGTTCCGGTTCAAACCTGAGGACCCCTTCCTGCTGCCTTGGTCAGTCGCGCTGTGAATTTGCATGCTTTGATACACAGGCTGCCTGTCACTATATGACCAATGAATACCAGGACGAGCTTCATCGCCCGGCATTCCCCTATAAATTCAAGTTCAAGTTTGATGGTTGTCCCAACCAGTGTGTGGCCGCTATCGCACGTTCAGACATGGCCTTTGTCGGCACATGGCGCGATGATATCCGCATTGATCAGGACGCGGTTAAGGCGTATGTGGGCGGAGAGATTCCTCCGAACGCAGGCGCGCATTCCGGCCGTGACTGGGGTCCGTTTGACATCCAGAAAGAGGTTATTAACATCTGCCCGACTAACTGCATGCGGTATGAAGGCGGAAAGCTCGAGATAGACACCCCGAATTGCACCCGCTGTATGCATTGCATCAATGTTATGCCGGCTGCCTTGCGGATAGGCAATGACAGGGGTTGTACGATCCTTTGCGGAGCAAAGGCCCCGATCCTGGATGGCGCCCAGATTGCCACCCTCCTTGTTCCCTTTATCAAGATGGAAGAGCCTTATGATGAGATCCATCCTTTGATTGAGAAGATATGGGATTGGTGGATGGAAGAAGGAAAGAACCGCGAGCGCCTCGGCGAATTGATCAAACGCCAGGGCAAGCAGAAGCTCCTTGAAGTGGCGGAAATCGATGCCGTAGCCCAGCACGTGATGGAGCCGAGAGCGAATCCGTACATCTTCTGGAAGGAAGAAGAGGTGCCTGGCGGATGGGATCGCGATATCAACGAATTCAGAAAATATCACCAGAGATAGGGAGGGGTAACTACCATGGCATTTATATCCTCAGGTTACAATCCTGACAAACCGATGGAAGGAAGAATTACCGACATCGGACCGAAAAAGTTTGACCAGTTTTATCCGCCGATTATTGCCAAGAACAAGGGTAAATGGATCCATCATCAGATCCTGGAGCCGGGCGTTCTGGTCCATACATCAGAGACCGGTGACGAGGTCTTTACAGTAAGGGTGGGCACCTGCCGCCTTATGAGTGTAACGCTTTTGCGCGAGGCTTGTGCGATAGCGGACAAACATTGCGAAGGGTTCCTCAGGTTCACGACCCGTAACAATATAGAATTCATGACGGACAGCAAAGACAAGTGCGACGCGTTAAAGAATGATCTTAACGGCAGGATGCATCCGGGCGGCAGCCACAAGTTCCCGGTCGGGGGCACGGGCGCAGGCATTACAAACTGTGTTCATACCCAGGGCTGGATACACTGCCATACCCCTGCAACAGACGCATCAGGTACAGTAAAGGCCACCATGGACGTTCTCTTTGACGAGTTCACGAACATGAGACTCCCGGCAAAGCTGCGCGTATCCATGGCCTGTTGTCTGAATATGTGCGGGGCCGTGCATTGCTCTGATATCGCCATCCTGGGGTATCACCGTAAACCCCCGATGATCGACCATGAGTACATCGACAAGATGTGCGAGAT
>MAXM01000009.1 GCA_001751015.1 Desulfobacterales bacterium C00003106 | reverse complement strand
CAAGGGATGGGAGGGAGGATAGATCTTGCCAACAGGGATGGCGAAACAGGGGCCGTCCTGATCATCCAACTCCCCAAAGGAAGATGTAAATAGAATTACAAAAGGAAGAGAAGGCAAGCAAAAATGGGCAAATCTATCCTTATTGTTGATGATGATGAATTGATGAGGTCGTTTGTGTCCACTATTCTCAAGGAAGAAGGACATCGCACAGAGATTGCCGGCAATGGCAGGGAAGGGCTGGCCAGGCTCCTGGACACGGAATTTGATCTGGTTATTACAGACCTGCGAATGCCTGATATCTCCGGACTTGACCTGATGCATGAAGGAAGCAAGGCAAAGCCTGACACCAGGTGGATAGTCATTACTGCGTTCGGATCAATCGAAAATGCGGTGGAGGCCGTGAAAGCGGGGGCCTCTGATTATCTGACCAAGCCGTTTAACAACCCGGATGAGCTTCGCCATGTTGTCCGCCGGGTTTTGCGCGAAGCCGAGGCGGAACAGACTATTTCGCTCCTTGCCGAGGAACTCGGAAGACAGTTTCCTCCCATGGATATGATCTTTCTTGGAGAGAAGATGCGGGAGGTATACCGAATGGTCCGGGAAGTCGCTGCCACCCCTGCAACTGTGCTTATCACGGGCGCCACCGGCACGGGGAAGGAGCTTGTGGCGAGGGTGATTCATCAGTTGAGCCCGCGACAAAAAAAGCCATTTGTAGCGGTTAATTGTGCGGCCCTGGCGGAAACACTCCTGGAGGCCGAGCTGTTCGGACACGAACGGGGGGCGTTTACCGGAGCGGTTGCTGCGAGAAAGGGAAGATTTGAGCTGGCGGACAACGGCACGGTTTTCCTCGACGAAATCGGAGAGATCGCTCCTTCCGTCCAGGTAAAGCTGCTGAGAGTGCTCCAGGAACGGGAGTTTGAACGGGTCGGGGGAATGAAATCGATATCTGTTGATGTCAGGGTCATATCCGCCACAAACAAAGACCTGAAAACCGAGGTCTTATCCGGCAGGTTCAGAGAGGATCTCTATTACAGGCTGAATGTTTTTCCGGTCGACCTTCCCCCTCTTTCGGAACGACGCGAGGCGATCCTCCCCCTTGCTGAATTCTTTGTCGGGAAATTAGCGGTCGCCTTTGGCAAGAAGTCAGACGGTTTCAGCACCTCTGCAGAATCAGCCCTTCTTGAGTATGACTGGCCCGGGAATATCCGTGAGCTGCAGAATGTGATTGAGCGGGCGCTTATCCTTTCCAGTGGCAGGATTGAAGCGCATCACCTGAATCTTGAGAAGATCAGCCAGACTTCGCCTCCGGCAGAGGGATTGCTGAAGACCCGCGAACAGGAAATCATCCGCAAGGCCCTCTCCGAGGTCAAAGGAAACAGGAAAAAGGCCGCAGAAATCCTCGGGATATCCATAAGGACTCTCCAGTACCGGGTCAAGGAATATGGGCTGTAGAGGTGTTTTCTATAGTGCAAAACCTGCAGTCAGAGATGCAATCGTTGCATGCCTGCACAAACCGTTTATGCATGTTTCGTCAAATGTAAAGGGCAAACATGCTGTAAATTCCATTCATTATAATTTTTTCTCCTTTCTGGCACACCTATTGCTGATTATTCAGGCAGGCATGCCGCGAACCCATTATTTAGGAGGAAAAATGAAAACAAGAACAAAGGCAACGATTTTGGCAGGGGTATTTATGATAACCGCAGCCCTTCCCGTGACCGTATTGGCGGGCAAGAACGGCGCAGTTCAAGGGCAGACCCAAAGGAATGAGAACCGGAACCAACATCAGCAGCGGCTCAGAGACGGATCGTGCGTGAATCGTAGCGGACCGGCGTCTCAAGAGAAGCAAAGGAATGAGAACCGGAATCAACGTCAGCAGCGGCTCAGAGACGGATCGTGCGTTGACCCCGTGAAATAAGATGAATGGCATGCGTCATAGTCAACAACGGGGATGTTTCCCAAAGGAAACCTCCCCGTTGTGCCAATTCTTAGGAACGGGGACGAAAT
>MAXM01000008.1 GCA_001751015.1 Desulfobacterales bacterium C00003106 | reverse complement strand
ATATTCTCCAGCTATTAATTTTTAGGACACCTTTCATTCTTATCGCATTTCAAGCTCGAGTTGTTCAAGGGCCTTTATGCGGTCCCGGATTTCTGCGGCCTTCTCAAAGGCAAGCTCTTTTGCCGCCTCTCTCATTTCCTTGTCAAGCCGCTTGATGTTGCGTGCAATTTCGTCAGGACTGCCGAAAGAGGGTGTCGGTTCGGCAACGGCTCCGACAGTGGCGTAATCACCTTCGTACACTGAATCGAGGATCGATTGCATGTCTTTTTCCACAGTGGCCGGAGTAATCTTGTTGAGCCTGTTATAGTCTCTCTGGATCTCACGACGACGATCCATCTCTCTGACTGCGGAACTTATCGCTTTGGTAATCCGGTCTGCATACAAAATTACGGACCCGGAAACGTTGCGGGACGCCCTGCCGCATGTCTGTATGAGAGCGCGTTCAGACCTGAGAAATCCCTCCTTGTCGGCATCCAGAATCGCCACAAGCGACACCTCCGGGATATCCAGCCCCTCTCTGAGGAGATTGATCCCCACCAGGACATCAAATTTTCCTAATCTCAGGTCCCTTATAATCTCCACCCGCTCCATTGTCTTTATCTCTGAATGAAGGTAACTGACACGCACTCCGAGTTCGCTATAGTAGTCGGACAGATCCTCAGCCATCCTTTTGGTGAGAGTGGTTACCAGGACCCTCTCCTTTTTTCTTTCCCTGATCCTGATCTCTTCCAGGAGGTCGTCTACCTGGTTTTCCGCAGGCCTTACGATTACCTGCGGGTCGATTAATCCGGTTGGCCTGATAATCTGCTCAACCACACGACCCGCGCCTCGCTCAAGTTCGTATTCTCCCGGGGTAGCGGAAAGATAGATGACCTGTTTTTGTCTCTGCTCGAACTCTTCAAAGGTCAGCGGCCTGTTGTCCAAGGCGGAAGGGAGCCGGAATCCGTATCTCACCAGGCTCTCTTTTCTGGCCTTGTCTCCACTGTGCATCGCTCTGAGCTGGGGCACTGTAATATGGCTTTCATCTATAAAAAGAAGAAAATCATCAGGGAAATAGTCGAGCAGGGTGGGAGGCGGTTCTCCCGGCCTGCGGCCTGTCAGGTGGCGGGAATAGTTTTCAATGCCGTGACAATAGCCAAGTTCCACCATCATCTCAAGATCAAAATCGGTTCTCTCCTCGATGCGCTGGGCCTCGATCAGTTTCCTTTCCGACCTGAAATACTCTATGCGCTCTTTCAGCTCTGTTTTTATAGCATCACTTGCGTTTTTCAGCGTCACACTCGATGTCACATAGTGGCTGGCCGGATAGAGCGTAACGCTCTTTCTGACCTGCCTCGTCTTGCCTCTCAGGGGATCGATTTCAGAGATCCTTTCAATCACGTCTCCAAAAAAATCGATCCTCAGGGCACAGTCCTGTTCATACGCGGGAAAGATATCCACACGATCTCCACGGACCCTGAAGACACCCCTTGCAAAATCAATATCGTTCCGCTCGTACTGCATTGCAACCAGCTTCTTCAGGAGCTGGTCCCGGCCTATGGCCTCGTCCGTGTTCAGATAGAGACACATATCCTTGTAGTCCGCAGGAGATCCCAGGCCAAAGATACAGGAGACGCTTGCCACTACGATCACATCGCGTCTTGTGAGCACGGATCGGGTTGCGGAATGGCGCATTCTATCGATCAGTTCGTTGATGGAGGAATCTTTTGCAATATAGGTGTCAGTGGTGGGGATATAGGCCTCAGGCTGGTAATAGTCGTAATAACTTACAAAATATTCAACAGCATTTTCCGGGAAAAGGCCCCTGAACTCGCTGTAGAGCTGCGCAGCGAGCGTCTTGTTCGGAGCAATCACGACACATGGTTTTTGCACATTACAGATGACGTTGGCCATGGTAAAGGTCTTGCCCGACCCTGTCACCCCCAGGATAACCTGGTGCTGCTCATTTGAAAGCACTCCATCGGTCAACCGCTCGATGGCGGCAGGCTGATCACCACTTGGACGAAACCCGGAAAAGAGCGAAAAGGACACGGGACCTATCGAACCTTCCAGACCGTTTTGTTGTGCCGGTCTTCGATCACGATATCCATGGCGGCCAGCAGATCGCGTATCTCGTCTGCGCGCGCCCAGTCCTTGTTCTTGCGCGCCGCTGTTCGCTCCGCAATCAGTTTCTCCACCGCAGCCTCGTCAATCTGAGCGCTCATAAGGGTCTTGTCCTGTTTTTTGCCGAAAAATTCCCTGGGATCCAACGTCAATATCCCGAGTATCCGGCCGATCCCGACAATTGCCTCCTTGCCCGACAAAAGGAGATCATTGATTTCGCGGGAAGCCGGACCAGACAACTCGTCCATAAAACGATTAAGACGATGCACCGCATCAAAGAGCAGGCCGACCACGCGGGCCGTATTGAAATCATCATCCATATTCTCTTTGAATCTCCCGGCCAGACCAGCCGTGAATTGAGAGATCTCCTCAAAAGCATTCCTTGAAACCGATGTCCCGCTCCCGGACTGTGCCTGAGCAAACTCTGCAATCCGCTCAAGCAGCGCATACATTCTGTGAAGCCCTTTTTCAGTCTCGGAGACGGCTTCATTCGAAAAATCCACAGGGCTTCGATAGTGATTGGAAAGAAGAAAAAGACGGACTGCTTCCGGATGAAACTGTTTAAGGATATCTTCAATTGTTAAAAAATTGCCAAGGGACTTTGACATCTTTTCATGATTGATGTTTACGAATCCGTTATGTATCCAGTAGTTGGCAAACGGGACCTCAAAGGCCCCCTCTGATTGAGCGATTTCATTTTCGTGGTGAGGAAATATCAGGTCCTTTCCTCCCCCGTGGATGTCAAAATGGGGCCCAAGATACCTGGCGCTCATTGCCGAGCATTCAATGTGCCATCCCGGACGGCCCTTTCCCCATGGACTTTCCCAAAATGGCTCTCCCGGTTTTGCGCTTTTCCACAGGGCAAAGTCCATTGGATTGCGTTTGCGTCTGTCCACTTCAACACGGGCTCCCGCCTCCATATCTTCCAGCTTTCTGCCGGAGAGCTTGCCATACTCTTTGATCGTATCGACTGCAAAAAAGACGTCTCCGCTCTTTTCATAGGCGTGCTCTTTTGCCATGAGTTTCCCGATAACGTCAATGATCGCGTCGATATGGTCTGTCGCCCTCGGTTCAACAGATGCCCGCTCGACCCCCAAGGCGTCCATATCCACGTGGAATTCCTTGATATACCGATCCGATATCGTGTCTATGTCCGTGCCGTCGCTGTTGGCGCGTCGTATGATCTTGTCGTCCACATCTGTGAAGTTTCTGATATACCGGACCGAATATCCGCTGAATCTCAGGTACCTCACGATTACGTCAAAGACCACCATGGACCGGGCATGCCCAACGTGACAGGAATCATATACCGTGACACCACAGACATATATCCCCACCTTGCCCGGATCGATCGGTTTGAATATCTCTTTTTTCCTTGTAAGCGTATTGTAAATACGAAGCATGAGCCCTCCGACAACACAGGCCCCCAAAAAACATGGGCCCCGTTCTGAATCTGCGTATTTTGATGAACCGTTATGCAAATAATACAAATA
>MAXM01000007.1 GCA_001751015.1 Desulfobacterales bacterium C00003106 | reverse complement strand
TGCTTTGTCGGATCCAATCAAAGACGCTCAGCATTCAATGCCTTTTTCAACGCTGCATAATGCTTGATGTTTTCAGTGGATCGCCATTGGTCCACATTAAGCGGCAGACGCCAATCCTCTTGAGATCCTCCGGCATAGCGCTTGGTCCAGTCGATCAGATAGCTTGCCGGCAGGACAGACATCGTGAGGCTGCCGAAACCGAGATAACGGTTGTTTCCCATCTTGTGAGCAAGCCCGGGTTCAAGGGCCACGCACCATATCAGCCGCTGCAATTCCGACTCAACAAGATTCCAAAATCTGATGGTGAAACAGGCCCTCCCCCCTGGAAGAATAACCCTGGAATATCGGGCTTGAACAGTATCCGGCTCAAAGGCATCAATCTGCGTAACAATCGGCGCAAGGGGTGCGTGAGGAAAGAGCCGCCATTTCTTGTCAATGAGCAACATGGAAGCCTCGCTGCCCGGCTTGTTCTGCCATTGATTTCCAACATATTGCCACTCACCATAAGGATAGGGCACCTTGAACCAGGCCAGCTCAGGATCCTTAAAAGTGGCAAACTCGAATGATACGCGTCCCATGATGGCCTGATTCGGTCCGCTGCCCACCCAGCCGAAAAGACTGTCGGCTGCATTAAGCCGGCTGATATGCATGCTTTCTGCATGGGCATCGCCGGCAATGGTGTAAATGTGCCGCAGCATTCCCTTAATGCTGCGGCCGGGCAGGGCATAGACACTGTCAGCGCTTCTATTTTTGGCATCAGGCGGTGAGATTGAAAAAAAATCATATCCGTAGACGTGATCGTTGTCTATTATGGTCTTGTAAGAAGGTTCACCGCTTTCCTTGATGTTCATAGGGGTCAGCAGGTTTGCTTCCACAACCAGTTTTCCGCAATAGCCGCCAAAGGATCGATGGGAGATAAAACCACCCTTGGCTGAGGGGGGGAGCTGAGCGGCTTTCTTGTTATCAGACAATATTGGATTAGGCGGCTTAAGCGCAGTGGCAGTTGTTTCGTCGGTAATTTTCAGTGACTGCCATATCCCGGTCTGTTTCAACGGCCGATCAGGAAAGAGTTTCTGATGAATCCCGTTTTTTTCGGCCGCAAGCCATGTCACCTCGGAAATATCTGCCTTCACCCACCCGAAACCACTGGTCTTTTCACCGCCCAATGGGACTTCGCCCTGTTGGAAATCCTGAATCAGGTGAAACAGAACAGAAAGCGCGGTCAGATCCTTTTCCTGGATATCCTGCACATCTATCTGAAGCATAAAAGAGAGCTGATCCCCATAAGCAAAGAGATAATCCCGTTTCGCGGTCTCAATGGGCTGGCCGTTTTCGGGATTCATTCGTATGCCGTCCATCGAACACCATGTCTGATTTGAATCATGAGGGTCTACAAGATAGGCGTCAGAAAAAAAGACCAGACCCCGCTGTCTCTGAGCCCCAAAAAGCTGGTCAAGGATGGTCTGAGTCTTCTTTGTTTCACCCCATAAGGTCTTGAGCAACTGAGAAGCACGCTTTCTAAAAGCCCCTTTGATAGTACTGCCCGGGACATACGCCTCCCAGGCGCCTTGTTTTTGCGAAGACGGTATCCAGGAGAGCATACGCATAAAAATCGTGTCATAGGGTTTCCCGTATTTCCGGGATATCTCCGAGTTGGACGGTCCGCCAAGGCGAAAATCAATGTGATGAGGCAGGGCGAGTTCCTGCCTGGTTTGATCACGGTACGACTCGAGGAATTCGATCTGGTTATTATCATTGACGATGCTCTTTTTCAGATTTTGCTCATTGAGCATATGACGGTAACTGACCCGGCTGTGCTCATTGAGAAAATCTTCCCAGGCGGAGGCTGAAATGTTGTCCGGCGCCATTCCCGGGTCCATCCACTGGTGTTCACTTATCTTGCCGTCCAACAGCATGCTCTTTATCTCAATTCGTTCCTCCCTGTTTTCGATTTCTTCATCCACCCATGTATCACTTCCAAGAAGCTTGAGCTGCTGATCGACCTGCTGAAACAGTTTTTCCTGCACGTTCCGGCACTCTGATGCAAGGACTTTCGTCATAGCGGCTTCATCGTGAATGCATTCAGAAAGTCGCTTGCCCAGATTCTCATCAAGGCCCATCCCCTTGGCGACCTGGTCCCATGCTTCCTGATCCAGGCTTTCGTTGACATGACGGCGCTGTTCTAATAATTTTATCACCCGTTTAGCCATGTTCGCTTTTTTGCCAAATGCTTCTTTGAACGCAGCCACTGCATCTTCAGAGGAGGAAAACGATTGATTGGTTAAAGGCTTCAGTTTTCCCACCAGTTTTTTGTTAAGCGCATGTTTCCCTTTTTCCAGTTTCTTCAGGGCGTCCGTCGGCAAAACCCAGACATCAATCTCATTGGTTGAGTGTTCTTTCAGCCAGATGGCAATTATCCTGGGAAGGTATTCACCAAACTTCTGTTTCCAGTCATCCGGATTCAAAATAGGACCGCCGAGAGACATTGCCAGTCGATCGCGAACAGCCTTCGGTATATTTTTCATGTTGTCAATCAGTAACCGTGCTT
Organism: Desulfobacterales bacterium C00003106; assembly: GCA_001751015.1. GTDB lineage: Bacteria > Desulfobacterota > Desulfobacteria > Desulfobacterales. The sequence goes on along the minus strand of MAXM01000007.1, from coordinate 808 downwards.
CTATAGAGGCAAACCAGGGTTGCAGCGGATCGATTTTCCCCCAATTCCAGCCGACAAGCAGGGGGTTCTGCGCATCAAAACTGATATTTACGCGCAAATAGTTGGCGTACTTATGCAAGACCGGCGGTGTTTGGGGAGGTGAAAGGGGCAAATCCGCCTCAAGGCGGACCCTTCCAAGCCCTTTGCTTTTTCCGGCTCCGAACCAGAATCGGCCCGCCATGATCTCCTGGAGCAGATAGTAGAGTTTTCCCGCGTTGTCTCCCTCTGCCAAGACCGAATCGTTTATGGACATGGTAAAATCAAAAAGAGAATTACGCAGCAGGGTTTCCATTTTATAATTGCTGTTGGCTTCCGCTGCCCATCGGTCCTCATCCAGCTTGATGCCCATACGCAAGTCAAAAAAATGATTAGGCGGATAGCTTTCCTTAGAAAGATTGCAGTCCACTTTACGAATCAGAGTTACGGGTATTGTTTCCCGGTAAAGACGATACCACAGACGATCAAGCAGTCCGATATTCTTGCCGTTGCCAGAGCGTCCGATAAATGCGTCCATCAAAGACTGGGCTGTTCCCTTAACCTCACCGGCCAGGGAAACCAGCCTGTTTGTGCCATCTCCATCCCTCGTAAACAGCGTTTTGCGCGCATTTCCCCGGTATATAGGTGTTTCCGCGCGTAATTTTCCTTTTACAATCATAATAGATGCCCCTTTCTTGCTTTTTTCTATCTGATTTCCTTAGGAACTTTGCATCCCGACTTCACCATATCTTTAACCGATCTTCAATCGCAAAAGTCCTCGAAATAGCCCGCT
>MAXM01000006.1:213-2887 GCA_001751015.1 Desulfobacterales bacterium C00003106 | reverse complement strand
CCGGCAAAATAGATGTCAGGAACGAAAATCGCAATTAATTCAGTATCTCCGGGCAATATATCAAAATTTTATAGTCCCAACTACACTGTGTATTTATTTTCTGTATCCACTTCAAATCTTAGCAATTTGAAAAACGTCCTGCCGTCTACTTCTACAAACTTTCCGGCTTCCTCTCCATCTGACAATCCATCACTATCAGAATCTGGATCATTTGGATCAGTATAGTACCAATGTNNAATCCATCAGTTTCGGTGATGTCGGGTATGCCGTCACCATCAGTATCTGTAGGTTCGATCTCTGATGAAATGGCACGGAAAACCTGTGGAAGCTGGTCAGCCGTAGAAACCGAATAATACCGTGGGCCGGTAGCAGTGGCAATACCTGTAAGCAGGCCGCTGTTCACTCCACTTCCAGCTCAGGTAGCTGCTTTAATTAAAAATAAAGGGGCTGTAAAAAAAGTTTGGTGTTAGCTTACATATCAATCTGACACAATATTTGCTACCTTTGCGACCTTCGCTGTGAATTGAGAAAAGGCACACTTCAAAGACCGCGAAGGACGCCAAGTAAAGGGAAGTATGAATATACCAAATGGAATGAAACTGCAAAATAACGTTTCAAACTTCAGGATCAAAATACAGCATCACTGTAGACTCCTCATTTTTCGCATCTTTCGCAACATTTAGTACATATCTGGTTTTTTCCTTTATATCAGGGTCAGCATCTGAATCTGAAAGCAGCCTCTCGCATTCTTCAATTAATGGTTCGGGCTCCTGTTGAGTGTCTGTAACATAGAGTTCCATCAAACCGGACACCACAGGATAATCACCTAAACATTCCACCTTCTTCACATACTCCTCAAGCTCATTCTGCGTCCCAAACACTTCAAGCGAACCGCTCTCCATATCAAAAACAATGACTGAACCTGCAAAATCATATTCGCCGGGGGGTAGTTCTATCTTTTTGGATAACTCTTCCCTGTGAACGAATTTCGTTGTCTGGTCAGGAACTTCAACATTGTACACATCAGAAAAAACTTCTTTCAGATGGACATAATATAAATATCCCTCTAGTTTGTCTTTGTTGTCCCGCAGGCTCTTTATATAATCCTCAATTCCAGCCTGGGCTTTTTGCAGATTTTCTTGTGTTGGGTCTAACTTATATTCACATAGGGGGACAAGGGCTTTTGGAAGAGCATATTCCACTTTTCTCCACATCTCGATGCCCAGTTTTTTGTATTTATTTAAGTAGGGGACTACCTGTGCCAGGAGTTCGTGTGCCTCATCATACTTGCCCAGATTCAGTAAAGCATATCCACACCAGAGAAAGCCAACTGCAATCTCATCATAAAGTTCATATTTTATTCCAGCAGCAATGTCTTCATCTGATTGGAAACAATTCTCAGCTGCCCATTCGAAGAGCTGGTTTGCTTTTTGTGGGTCAGTTTGTGTGAAGATATAATAGATTCCTTCCCGTAATTGAAGCTCTCCTGTTTGAATTAATAAGCTTGTATTATTTTCATCTCCCTCGTCTGTTCCACCTAATCTCGAAGAACTAATACGGTAATGAATAGTTATAAGATGTTGAAGCATTTTCTTAACTTTTTCTTCATCACCGAGGTACTTGTACATGATTACCATGCTTTCTTCTGGATGCTTTTTCGATTTAATCTCGTTTTTTACAAACGTGTCGAATTTCTTATTGATTATCATGGAATATCCTACTTACTCACAGTTATAATAACTATTTCAATTGATCCTTTGATTTCTTGCCCTGCAGTTTCTCCGATCTTACTCTTAAACTTATAAGGCACACTTACCGGCAAATTCAGACTATTCTTGATTGCTTGACTATTAGGTCCGTTGTGGTAAAGAATAAATTGTTTCTGAATATTCGAATCCTTAAAGTAGTCTTCTCCAAGTTCCTTGATGGCATAATCTACATTATACACTAACTCACCAGTCCTTCGATCAGGTATGATATAATTTTTTATATGCGATCTCGACAAACTCTGCCTTGCTTTTGCCTCCACAATCTTTAACACATTACCTTCCAGTACTGCATAATCCACCCCGCCATTGTTCACATGGGATATGTGCTTTACTACTACATCACCCACGATATCCTGTGAGGCAAGATCTTCAGCATATGCACCTTTAAGATTATTCAAGTAACCATATGTAGGTTTACCCGCCTTATCTGCAGCCACCATCTTTTTTATATCGACAGTACATCTATCTGCTAATTTTGAACCTTCCAAAGTCAACTCCTCCCTAACAAATTTATGCAATCCAGGATAGTCATTGTAGATATTACTATTTTTAAGTATCTGGTCAAACCTTTTCAAATCAATATTTTGCCTTAAAAGCTTAGCAATCACATCATCAGAAAAACCTTTTGATCTCAGGTTATTTGCCGCATCCCCTCCAATAGTATTGTCAATCAATTCACGCTTAATGATAGGATTATCAATTGGAATATGTTTAAACACAAAAAAAGCGACGGTTGCACCTTCATCCACATGTTTAGCCACGAATTGACCCACATCGGCTACTGCCTTTGTCAAATCTCCCAGTGCAGGGATTAAACCAATAGCATTTAACAAACTCCCGAGGCCGTCCTTTCTCCATATCGATTCAGCGATATCCCTGATATCTCCATATACCATAAAACCGCT
>MAXM01000006.1:0-137 GCA_001751015.1 Desulfobacterales bacterium C00003106 | reverse complement strand
GGATCATGGTCAGGATCAAGATATTCTTCTCTATCATCGAAATCATCATAATCCGTATCCTTGATCAGGGGATCAGTACCAATTTCCAGCTCAAAGCCATCTATTAATCCATCATTATCAAAATCATCATCTAGTGG
>MAXM01000005.1 GCA_001751015.1 Desulfobacterales bacterium C00003106 | reverse complement strand
TGCGCCTACTTGGGGAAGTTGTTTCGTCCCCGTTCCTAAGGATATTTAGCAACAGTAAGGACCGGTTACACATTTACACACCATTTACATTTATGAGACCCAGTCTTAATGCTGAAGCGAAATAACTTCTATGTTTTCGACCGCCTTTACATCCCGGTCTGACATGAGATCATCGGGTGGCACGAGGAAGAACCTCCCGCCCTTTTCTATGGGGCGATCATTAATCCTGTCCGCGATAATCATCCGTTCCCCTGCGGGATCAAGAAATATTTCCCCGTAAGAAAAAAGAGAGCGGTAGCCATCAGGGGCCGAGACCAGGAACACCTTGTTTAGATCGGGCGTTATGCCTGCCTCGTCGAGAATCGTCTTAAAGGGCGCCCCTGCAAACCTGTCAATTCCGTGATATCCTTTGCCCTCTCCAAGGTGCTTGACCTTCGTCTCTTTTCTGGGATAAGATGACAAATCCTTGATGATTACCGTTTGTCCCACCAGACCTGTAATGGTGAATTCGGGAGAAAAAAGCCTGTCGGGTCTTTTTGCCGGTATTTCCGGTCGCAAATCCAGGACCTCGATGCTCGTGATTTCCTCGAGCGAACGGTCTGAATAGCTATCAGTAGTTATTACGAGTTTTGGAAATATAATTTTCCGTTGAAGCTGATCCAGTCGGGATTTGTAGACATCAGGAGTGTGGCAGGTCGTGCAATCCTTGTGCGGCATGATCGGAACAGCCGAAACAGCCACAATGATGCGACCCGGATTTCTGTAAAACACCTCACCCCATGACAGGGCGATCTGCTCACCCTGTTTGTTACGCACCAGTATCACCAGGTCCACCGGTTTTGAAAAATCAGTCTTCCCTTTTTGAATGCAGGCGATTTCGAGCAGGGTCTTTAGAGGTACGCCTCGACAACTAAATACGCCCCGAAAATCACCGTCTTGCAGAACTTCATTTAGCTGGACCTCGATGGATTGATAGTTGTTCAGGTCATCTATGGTCAGATTCAAAGGCTGTTTGACAACGCCGGTTATGCTCAGAGTCGAGGACGAGTCGGCCACAGCCATACTGGAACATAGTAATATGCTTAGTAAAATGAACCATCCTGCTTTTTGTTTCATCATGGAACTCCTCTCTGTAGAGAACGAAAGTTTGTTAAAAGCTGGTGCGGAGCATTGAGAAAAAGGCCCTACCTTCTCTTGGATACCCCGGAGAAAGAGAGTAGTTTTCATCAAAGAGGTTCGTGACACCGGCCTCGAGGGTAATACCCTTTGCGAGGGTTGCTATGGCTTTCAGGTCTACTGTAATAAAGCCGTTAAGGGTATTCCACTCGCCGGTGTCCCAGTCTTGATACCATCTTTTTGAATTCCACTGCATCTTTGCAAAAAATGAGAGCCAGTCAGTTGTCTCATAAAGATCGCTCACATATATCTTGTGTTCGGAATTTTCCTCCAGATGGTCGCTTGTCCTCTCAGGGGAACGATCTCTTGCGTCGAGATAGGTATAGTGCAGTTCAAACATGTTGTTTTCGAAAAAGCCTGATTTGAAGCTTGCTTCGAGGCCCCTAAACTGCGCCTTTCCGATATTTTGATACTGATATATTCTTGGAGCCATCTCCTTTTTTACAATCAGGCTTTTGACATCGGAACAAAAAAGATTCAGACGTACGGAGCTGTTAGCGGCCAAGGGCTTTTCTGCTCCTATTTCGTAGTTTACCGCATCTTCCGCTTTGAGAGATGGATTAGGGATATTCCTGCCAAAGAGTCCGGAATAGAGTTCCAGCAAGGTCGGAAACCTTGTTTTTTTGCCAACCGACATGTGCAGGCCGAGGTCTTCTGTGGAGGTCCAGTAGAGGCCCGCCTGGGGATTGAACGTGTCATCATCGTCGCGGAGTTCACCGCCGTTTGCGTACTTGGGGCTTTGAATGTCGTAACTTGTTCCAACCACAAAGGAAAGATTGTCAAGAATCCCGAAGTCATCTTCTATGCCCAATGAAAACATCTCTGATTCATAACGCTCCCATTCGTCGTTGTAGTCATCCTGTTCTTTGTGGACATCCTCCTTGTAATGAAAGGAAAAACAGGTCGTGTTTCTCGGCAACCAGGTCGTATGGACGGTCAGGGAACCGCCGTTACTGTAATCATTATATGTGCTGTGAAATGCGTATTTCCTGGTCTGGGTTGTGTATGTATCGTCATCATACGAGTCAAGCACATTTTCGTATGTGTCTCTGTAAAGCCTTATCTTTGTCCGGAGGTGATCGGTGATCTCGGAATCACCTATGAGATACCAGGTCGTCTTTTCCCAATCAGTAAATCTCCAGAACCGCGGCCTGTCCGTATAGGCGCCAGGCGGCAGTCCCCACTCGCTTTTCACTGTGTTGATCCCCAGGGCGTACTCATGGCCGTCGGCAGGAACAAAACCAATCTTGGCGGCCCCGCTCTTCTGATCTATGTCTGAATTTTCCCGCGTTCCTTTACCCTGATTTTCCCCGGGCTTGAAATCGCCTGACAACCTGAATCCGTCGGAATCAAGAAATGACCCATTGGCTGTAAAGTAAAACTTGTCCAGGCTCGAACCAATGTACGCTTCATAGTTCATTGTCTTTACTTCACGAAAGCCCACAGCGAATTCACCTTCCAATTGTCTTTCCGGCTTCTTGGAGAGGATGTTTATAACCCCTCCCATGGCATTGGGTCCGTACAGAACGGAGGGGTTGCCTTTGGTCAGTGTTATCTGTGCGATGTTGGCTGTGGGGAGTTTCCCGGTGTCAATGTACCCGTCGTTGGGCACATTGATAGGTATGCCGTCATAGAATACGGGCACGTATCGCTGATCAAAACCCCTGACACTGAAATTCCTCTCATTTTTTGTTCCGACCGAGAGGAAAACGCCGGGCAGAGTATCGATGGCATCTGAGACGTTTTCCGATGCGGTCAGGTCCATCCGTTCCTCATCAATAGTCTCTACTGTGGCTATTTTAGCAACATTATCCCCTTTAGCCCGCACAACGACTTCGCCAAGCGAGAAAACCCCGCCTGTCTCAGGAGAAGGCCCGGTTTCCTCTTCCTGTGCTCCCGCAACTCCGATCAAGAGCAGAGCTATCACCATAAAAAACAGAAAGGCCTTTTTCATGGTTCGTTTTTTTCTCCCCGTTAACCCTTAGACCTGTTCAACCCCCGCGGACGCCATGTCATGAACGTGTAGACGCACATCCCTGCAATCATCACCGGGAACAGAACAAAAACAGGAACCTTGACAGGGTTCTTGCTGATGACCAGTTTAACGCCCGGTTTTCGGGTTGTTCGGTTTCCACCTTTCATACCCACGGGGGGTGTGAACCGTTTCAGCGTTACCTGAATACCTTTGCAGGTTAGTGGCCTCAAGAAATAGATGCGACCGCGAGCCACCTGCTTTCCGTTCCGGATCAGCGCCACCTCGGCAAAGTTGGCATCATGGTGGTACTCGTCAGGACCGAGTTCCTTTGGTGATTTGCCGAGCACCTCGGGATTATCAATAAAATGAACGTCTGTAACAGTCAGGACGTACCCGTCCTTTAAGGCAAACGATTGGCCCTGCTGGAGTTTTATGCTGTCATATCGATAGCCAAGCACAAAACTTCCGAAATGACCTATTACCACAAGGCCGAACACAACATGAATGATCAGCATGAATACCTTGGGCATGATCAGTTTGATGCGTATGATTTTCAGGAGCCTGGTCCATGAGCAAAAGACCAGATTGACAGCGAGAACAACCATTCCAAGACAAAGCCCCGCGAGCCACAGCTTCAGCAGAGGATGGATGCTCCCGAGCTGTAAAAACCAGGCAGGAACCAGGGCGCTGTTCAGCAGTTCAAATCCGGGATCGAATCTGTCTTGCTGTGCAAGAAGGATTCCCCATGTGAACCAGAATACCAGGACTGTCAGGACGATTGTAGTAAGCTGCAAAGAGGAGAGCAGTTTGGAAAACCTTTTCATGACAAGCCCCTCGCTATCCTGACAATCAGCATTAACAGACCGGTGGTCGCGCCCACGATAGACCTGATGTCATCTGATCGGCGACTCTTGCCGGGTATGTGAAAGACGACCATGAGCCAGAGGATGATCAAGGTTGACGTGAAAAAGGGCTCGCTCCAGTGCCAGAAATCCCCCCATCCCTTCTGGCACCAGATCATGCCAAAATACTCCGCGCAGAGGAAAAACACCGCGCTCAAAAGCAGGAAATTTCTCCCCTGAAGAATATGGTTCCTCAGGGTTTTGCCTGGCAGGTTCCGGTGTGATCCCCGGTTTGGGGTTAGTCTGTACAGGAGAAAATGGGCTGCTGAATAGAGCATGGTTGCCAGGGCGGTTTCCCGGAACCCGTGAAACAGGACAACCCACAGATATGTGTGATTGGGACGACAGGGGGATGGCTCTTTGGGAAAGAAAAAGACAATTCCCAAAAGGAGAAGGATTTCAATCCATACCAGGCTCCGCACATCCAGCGCCTCTTTTTCGGTCTGCCCGCACAGAAGCGCAAGCCCCCCGAGGATGAGGGTGACAAACAAGAGGCCTTCAAAGACATTAAAGAATGGAAAATGACCCGATGGGATTGTGATAAGCAGCAGGACCAGGACATTGACCGTCAGGGCTATTGCAGACAGGCGCCGCCACGTATGCCTCCACCTCAAAAGGTAGGTGGTCAGCGTTAATATATAGAGAAAACAAATAGTTGAGTAGCCGATCAGGAACGGGTTTTTCATGAGCAGTCTCTTGTAAATAGAGGATTGCCTTGTTCCTCGCAATGGCGGCTCGGAATCAGGGACGTCTGCCGGCAACAGTCAATACAATAGCTTGCTATTCCCGTTCCTAACCAACCACACTGGTTGTTATCTGTCAAACTGTTTTGCCGCACAGCCCAAAACGTACCAATATTAACGAAAACCAACCAGGAGTGCGATACCTCTTCTTTCTTTTAAGGAGGGCTGGAAGTTGCGGAGAATGTTCTGTGAGATAGCGGTAAGGGCTTGCGCAAGAATAACTTAGCAGATTTCGCGCTCAGATTTGGGTGAGATTTGGGT
>MAXM01000004.1 GCA_001751015.1 Desulfobacterales bacterium C00003106 | reverse complement strand
GGCAAAGGTGGCCTGAAGCTGTGATGCATAGTTGCGGAAGTTATGTCGTCCCCGTTCCTTAGGTATACACATTGTCAAATCATCTGCTGTCTGTATCTCTCCGGCAGATGGCTGATAACAGTGACGGATTCCGTGCGTCCGTTCGTCCTCACTGTGACGTTTGTCTTTGTATCCTTGTCCGCCTTGCTGTAAGCGGCGCAAATCGCAGCGCCCTTGTATATGATCTCTTTGTCGGCTCCGCGTGGAATCAGGCCGACAGGTCCGGGAAAACCGGAGACCTTGAGGATAACATCTCCTTTCTCAAATCCATCTTTCTGAAAGAGAAGCTCTTCTATTTTGTGATTATCCTGTTGGGTACGTCCAACTACGATCTTATGCTTTTCCGTTAATCGAAAGTGCCTGCCGGTCTTGAGCAGTTCAAAGTCCCGGACAAGATATTCCTGCTGGTGCAGGAAAAGGTCTTTCAGTCGTCGGGAAAACGTCGCATCCGTCAGGAGACACCCTCCTGCGGGAGCGGGGTACTCGCTGATTCCGTATTCCTTTGCAAGGGCGATTTGCGGTTTTCTGGAACGACCGGAAAGAAAAAGCAGATCATCACGATTGACCCATCCCTTGTCTTCGGGTATGGTGACCGGAAGTAGATTGGCGCTTAGCGGTCTGAGTACATAACCGACCAGCCCGGCTGCCTTTTCCGTGCATCGAAGCGAAGGTTTTGTCTGAGACATGGGACGCTGACCAACGACTTCACCCGTGAATATGAAGTCAAATCCCCTTTCCGCCATTACCTGTCCGGCGATTTTCAGCATCAGCGCGTGACAGTCAAGGCAGGGGTTCATGTGTTTGCCGTATCCGAATCGAGGGCTCCTGAGCATCTTCAGATATGGTTCTGTAATGTTTCTCACATGTACCGGGATACTCGTTGCCCCAAAGGCGTCCTGGGCCTTTGACGCGGAGAAGAAAGGGGTCTCAAAACTGATACACTCAACCTCGATCCCCGCCCTTTTCAGGACCAATGCGGCGAGGATACTGTCCAATCCGCCTGAGAAAAGCCCGATTGCCCTGATTTTGTGAGTTTTGTCTGCCATGACAATTACGTAGAGTGGCCTGGAAAATGACTGCAAACAGCCGTGTCCGCGAGATCCTTCGCATATTAAAGGCGACCTATCCTGATGTCAGGACCCCTCTCGCGCACCGCAATCCGCTGCAGCTTCTTATTGCCACAATCCTTTCCGCCCAGTGCAGAGATGAGAAAGTCAACGAGGTCACGGAACGGCTTTTTGAGCGACTCAAGACACGCCGACAGTTTGTTGAGATTCCTCTCGCAGAGCTTGAAGCGTTAATTCGTCCTACTGGTTTTTACAAGAACAAGGCGAAGAATATCAAGGGATGCTGCGCAGCGATCGGCCACCGTCACAACGGAAGAGTCCCTGAAAGACTCGAAGAACTGGTAAGGCTTCCCGGGGTTGGAAGGAAAACAGCAAATGTTGTTCTTGGAAGCGCCTTTGGCATACCGGGTATCGTGGTTGATACTCATGTGAAACGGGTAAGTTCACGTCTTGGACTCACGAAAGAAACCAGCCCGGCAAAGATCGAAACGGATCTCATGGAAATTGTTCCGAAGAAGCTGTGGAATGATTTCTCACTGCAATTGATTTTTCACGGACGCAAGGTGTGCAAGGCAAGAAGGCCGGAATGTGCAATATGCCCTCTCAGGCGTGTATGCAAGCAGGCGAGCAGTTGAAATTCAGGATTGTTCCCATTCCGCCATCTCCTGGGCCAGATCCTCAAATCGCGTATATGTGTTGAGAAAGGCGAGTTTTGTTACACCAACAGGGCCGTTCCTCTGTTTTGCCACAATGATTTCTGCAATACCTTTATTCGGATTATCTTCTGCCTTATTGTATATCTCATCTCTGTAGATAAACGCGATTATGTCAGCGTCTTGTTCGATGGCGCCTGATTCACGAAGGTCCGAAAGCATTGGTCGCTTGTTCTGACGCTCTTCCACCTTACGATTGAGCTGTGAAAGGGCTACCACCGGGATATTGAGTTCTTTTGCAAGGGCCTTGAGGGACCGCGAAATCTCGGAAATTTCGAGTTCACGCCGTTCAGCCGATGATCGACCTCTCATCAGTTGAAGATAATCGATTACAACCAGTCCCAGGTCTTTGTCCATTTTTAACCTGCGCGCCTTAGCCCGTATCTCAAGGACTGAAATCGACGGCGTATCATCAATATAGATCGATGCTTCTGACAGACTCCCTGCTGCGCGGGTCAGCTTGCCCCAACCCTCCTTATCTATGAAACCGGTACGCAACCGGAAGGAATCTACCTTGGCCCTTGAACAAAGGAGGCGCATGGCAAGCTGTTCTTTAGACATCTCCAGAGAAAAAAAAGCAACCAGAGTTCCATGTTCTATCGCTGTATTTTCAGCAATATTCAACGCGAAGGCTGTCTTCCCCATGCTTGGCCGTCCGGCAATAATAATCAGGTCGGAAGGCTGAAACCCGGAAGTCAACGAATCAAGACCGTGAAATCCGGTCGGCACGCCGGTAACAAGCTCCTTGTGCTCGGATCGATCTTCGAGGATCTTGAAGCTTTCCGTAATAATATTGCTCAACGGATAGAACGCAGGGTTTATCTTTTTTTCGGATATATCAAAAACAGCGCTTTCAGCAAAATCGAGGACTTCATCGACGTCACCGCTGTCTTCGTAACAACGGGTAGCAATCTTTGAAGCGGTTGAAATAAGACTGCGAAGGATTGCTTTTTCTCGTATGATTTTGGCATACTGAGCGGCGTTTGCCGCCACAGGAACCTGATCAACGAGTTCAGACAGATACGCAGCGCCGCCCACCGCATCCAACTGGTTTTCTTGCTTGAGGATGTTTGTCAGCGTGATGAGATCAACCGGCTCGTTCTTGTCAGACAGCCCAAGTATCCCCCTGAATATCCTGGAATGAGCTTCTCTGTAGAAGTCCCCGTCTAATAGAACATCCATAACATCGTACAGGATGTCATTATCGATGAGAATACTTCCAAGCACAGATCGTTCCGCCTCGATACTTTGCGGGGGCACCTTTTGCAGCGTCGGATCCCTGTCCATAGTCGAACCTTCTATTCCTGCGCAAGAACCTCAACTGTGATCTCTGCTGTTACGTCCCGGTAAATCCGTATGGGAACGGTACAAGTGCCAAGCGTCTTTATCGGCTCTTCAAGGATAACCATCTTCTTTTCTATTTCTATATTCATTGCCGCAAGCCCGTCTACAATATCCCTGGCCGAAACAGATCCGTAGAGTTTATTTTCCTCACTCACCTTGGCGCTGATAGTGCAGACCACCCCCGCAAGCTTTTCCGCCGCCACCTCAGCCTTGCTTACATCTTTGGCAATGCGAATCTCAAATTCCTGTTTCTTACGTTGCATTAAATCAATATTGTGAGGCAAGGCATGAATGGCCTTGTTCCGGGGGAGGAGATAGTTGCGGGCGTATCCGTCTTTGACCTGAACCACGTCTCCCACATCTCCCAGAAATGGAACAGACTCTTTCAATACTAGTTTTTTCATGGGACCTCCGAATTCCCGTTTCCATGGCGTTTTATCGTTTTTTAGCCTGAAACAAACCTGGATGTTTTTCCGTTGATTTCTTTAAAAGATTACCGCGTTGTATCAGAATCTATGACTGTAAACCGGTTTCCTCTGTTTTCAAACGCCTGAAGTCGACCCACATATCAAGAAGGCCGGCAATAACAACTACGAGCAGCAATAATTGCTGAACAGCCAGCAGGAGATAGATAGTTTTCCTCAGGACAGGAGGAAATCGTTTTTTCTGAAAATAGTATGAAATAATGGCCAATCCCTGAAACAGATAGATAACTGTCAGGACAATCACTATGTTTATGCCAAACATCTTTAAACCGTTCAAAGGCACGAGCAGAAGAAGACCTGCGCCTATGGCGAACCAGACAAGACGTTCCGGTGACTTCCACCTGTTAAGAGCGCCAAAATCAGGGCAAAAGAGATTCCGTCTTGCAAGGATAGGCCGGACCATAAGGAGATTTATCCAGACTGTAACTATTGTGAAAGCAACAAAAATACCAGGGATGACGCACATAAACACATATAAAATGGCGTCCTGAGATGCCTGCAGTATCTCTATCTGTTCCGGGGGTACTCCTATCTCCTTGTAGAAGCCCAGGGTGAGTTCGATGTTCTTGCGGAAATATTCTTGCATCAGCCCCCACACGCTTTGGGGCGAAAAAAAAGCGTAAACCAGAAGAGCCGCCACACACACGCCAACAAGAACAGCAACTGTGCCAAGGACCGTCTTTTCAATTGAGAGATTCTGCGCAAACGCCTCAGCCAAAATGAAACCTGTCAGCCCAAAGTAGAGAAAAAACACCCCTGAATGCAGACCCTGATCCCTAAAGATTATCAACAGAATAACCAGGACCGCAAAGAGAATTACGCCGGAAAATAAACGGCCTATCTTTATTCTATAGAAGATAAACGGAAGCGGCACAAGAAACCCGATCAGAAGGCCTATGACAGGAAGATACAGGGCCGCCACAGACAGAGAAAGGGCGAAAGCAGTCCCTGTGAGAATATCCCGGTGAAGCTGGTTCTGTTCGATTTCCGACACCGCCGATCTCTGCTTTTGGGTAAGTCCTTAGGAACGGGGACGAAATAATTTCCACTGTGATTTGAGATCGAACAAATTTGACCCAAATCTATGCGCCTACTTGGGAAAGTTATTCCGTCCCCGTTCCTTATCAATGCGTAAAGCTGGCTGTATAAGGCATCAGCGCAATTGTTCTGGACCGCTTGATCGCTCTTGTCAGCGCTCTCTGGTGTTTTGCACAATTGCCCGTGATTCTCCTGGGGATGATCTTTCCTCGTTCTGTAGTAAAATATCTCAACGTGTTCGGATCCTTGTAATCAATGGCAAGAGACGAGTCAGCACAGAACTTGCAAACCTTCCTTCTATGATACGGTCTCTTCCTGCGATATGATTTCTTATTATTCGATCGTTTGCGGCTGCCTTCCATAATCCCTATGCCCCTTCCTCGCTGTTTGCATCTATTGACGCGGATTCTTCTTTCTCGCTCACCTCAGAATCGTCCGGGACGTCCGGTGCGGAATCCGATTTCACCTCTTCCTCCGCAGAATCCGATTTCGTATCTTCCTCCATGGACGCAGGGTCAAATTCGTTATCGATCAGGACGGTCATATATTTCATTATCCTGTCATCGATACTCATGATTCGTTCGAGTTCTTTCACCAGACCCCTGCCGCCGGCATAGTCCACACAGGCGTAATGGCCTCGAGCCTGTTTCCTGATTTCGTATGCGAGGTTCTTCAGGCCCCATTCATCAAACTTGATAATGGTTGTTCCCTCTTTGAGAATGAGGGCCTTGAGCTTTTCGAAGACGTCATCCCGATCTTCCGGTGCAAGGTCGGGAAGGGTGATAATAATAGTCTCGTATCTTTTCATAAAGTCTCCTCCTGGCTTTAGGATACGACGAGTTATTTCGTCCCATCCCCACAGCCCTGATCATAATAGTCAGAGCAAGGATTGCAAAAACCATTTTAATTAACACAGCGAGACAGCGGTGTCAAACGAAAATACAGGTAGAAATTTGGGAGATGAAACGAGTTTGCGAGTTGACAGTACAAAAGCATGAAGGCCAAATTTCGGGATGCCTATTATATGATGCAATTCGTTTTGTATTCAGCCACAGATTTACACAGATGAACGCAGATAGGTTTAGATACAAAAAAGTCACAGATACCTTTATTTTTTTCATTCACCATTCGATGTTGGACGTTGGACGTTGGACGTTCGATGTTCAGGGTTAAAGAAAATATCCCTACCTGTGGGCATCCTGACCACTTCACTCCACCATATCTTGTATATAAATAACCTTTACTATTTATTCATATTTTTCTTGCTATTTTTCTTGACTTTTTTTCCGGCATACTGTTTACAGTAGAAAGGAGTGGTGCAAAATGGATTAAAGTGGAGTAGCGGGGAGGACAATGTTCAGGGGGAACTCATTTCACACCATAGATCCCAAAGGCAGGATTATCATCCCGACTCGTTTCCGCGACGTCCTGCGGGACAGCAAGTTCAGCAGTCTCATAATATCGAGGATGGATGGTGCGTTGGTGGCCTATTCTCTTGAAAAATGGCAGGAGGTCGAACAACGTATCCTGAACATGGAAAAAAAGAGCAGGGACTTTCGACGGTTCCGCCGGTTTTTCATCGGTGGGTCATTTGATTGCGCCTACGATAAACAGGGTCGTATCCTCATCCCCCCCGCCTTGAGAGAATATGCCGGATTCAAGAAGGAAATTGTTCTCGCCGGCGTGCTCACCCACTTTGAGATATGGGCGGAGGAGAAGTGGCGTGATGAGGAAGAGTCTTTTGAGAATGATTATAGCACAAACGAAGAAACAAGAGATGAGATAGCGGAACTAGGTCTTTGAAAAAGATATCAGAACATGTCTTACCACCACGTACCAGTAATGCTCAAAGAGGCTCTTTTCTACCTGAACTGCCGGCCGGGAAAGACTTATGTGGATGGAACATTGGGTGGCTGCGGACATGCGCTGGAAATACTCAAGAATACTGAACCTGACGGGCGTCTTATCGCTCTGGACATGGACAAGGATGCAATCAAAAATGCCAGGGAAAGGCTTTCGGGATTTGGATCGAGAGTAACACTGACCCACCACAATTTCTCTCATCTTCCCACAGTTCTTTCCCGGATTCACACCGCCTCAGTAGATGGTATACTCGTTGACCTGGGGCTATCCCTATATCAATTGCAAGAAAGCGGCAGGGGGTTCAGCTTTATGCGCGATGAGCCTTTGGACATGCGTATGAACAAAGACGAAACCACCACGGCGGCTGATCTGGTAAACAGACTTTCGGTGAAGGATCTGAAGATGTTGCTGTGGGACTACGGTGAAGAAAGATCGTCTATGAAAATCGCCGAGGCAATCGCATCCTACCGTCAAAAAAAAAGAATCTCCTCCACGGCCCAATTGGCGGCGATTGTTCGATCCGCCGCCTTCAAAGGGGGACGGCGGCAGATCGATCCCGCCACCCAGACCTTTCAGGCGCTGAGAATTGCCGTAAATCACGAGTTAAAAACCCTGGAAATCCTGCTGCAATCGGCTCCGGATCTCCTGAACAGGAGAGGCAGGCTTGTTGTAATATCGTTTCATTCCCTGGAAGACCGGCTCGTCAAGAACAAACTCAGGGAGTTCCAAAAGGGGTGTTTGTGTCCGCCCGATTTCCCGCAATGCACGTGCGGGAAAAAACCGACCATGAAGATACTGACATCCAAACCAATACGGCCCGATCAGGAAGAAATCAAAAGGAACCCAAAGGCAAGAAGTGCAAAGCTGCGCGCGGCGGAACGATTGTAGGCGAAACTGTTTCAGAATGTTCTTAAGGGAGGTAGCCATGACTGAGAAAGTAGCCGAAAGACAGATAAAGATTTCTACGTTGGTCATCCTGGTTGTCGTAATAATGACGGAGTTGTTTTTCTTCTCGTGGTTTCATGTGCAGTCGATTCACATGGGATACAAGATCAATTCACAACTGAAACAGGAAAAAGAATTGCAGTATTTTCAGAAAAAACTGCGCGTCGAATTGGCTCAGCTTACGACTCCCGAGAGAATTATGGAAATAGCATCAGAGCAGTTGGGGCTTGTTCTTCCCGAGTCCGGTCAGGTGATCGTGGTGAAATGAAATCAACGAAAAAAGATCCAGGCAGATGGATTCGCTTGCGTATTGTGTTGGTAGGAGTAAGCTTTTGCTCGGTTATGCTCCTCTTTGTGGGCCGCGCCGTGCAGTTGCACTTGCTTAAGGGGGTTCTGCTTGCCCAAAAGGCATCGGATCAATACGAAAAAAGAGATAAGCGGTTTGCAAAACGCGGGATTATCTATGATCGAAATTACGAAGAACTGGCAGCAAGTGTCGAGGTGGATTCCATCTGCGCAAACCCGAAAAAATGCGAGTCCGGGAAGCACACATCAGAACTGCTTGCCACTATTTTGAAAACAGACACAAAGGAGATCTATCAAAAACTCAGTTCCTCAAAATCGTTTGTATGGATCAAACGCAATGCACGACCGGATGAAGTCTCAAAGGTCAAGGAAAAAGGGCTTGCGGGTATCTCTTTCATAGAAGGGACGCGTCGCTTTTATCCGAATAAATCGCTTGCAGCGCAACTGATAGGATTTACGGGGACAGACGGCTGTGGTCTGGAAGGCCTGGAATATACGCTTGATTCGACAGTGAAGGGAATATCTACAACTCATACGGTGCTCAAGGACGCCTTTGGTCGGAGTTTCAGGTCGCCGAAAAACAACCGGACCGGCCAGGACGGACAGAATGTTGTTCTAACGATAGACAAAAACATCCAGTATATTACGGAAAATGCTCTCTCGGAAGGTGTAAGGGAGGCAGAAGCAAAATCCGGCATGGCTGTCGTGGTAGTGCCCTCGACCGGCGAAATCCTGGCGGTAGCGAATATTCCCACCTACAACCCGAATGTTTTTTGGGAATCAGAATGTTCCACATGGCGTAATCGAGCCTTTTCAGATGCCTTTGAGCCCGGCTCGACCTTCAAGGTTTTCCTCGCGGTGGCGGCTCTGGAAACAGGCGCGTGTACACCCAACTCTATTTTTTACTGTGAAAACGGCAGATACAAAATCGGCAGACGCGCCATACACGACATGCACCAATTCGGGTGGCTTTCGCTGCAACAGATAGTAAAGATGTCGAGTAATATCGGAGCGGCGAAAGTGGGAGAAAGGGTCGGCGCGGAATTGCTTGACAAGACCCTCAATGCGTTCGGTTTCGGAAAAAAGACAGGAGTAAAGGCGCCGGGAGAGACCGCCGGCCGATTGAGTCCGCACGAAAAGTGGTCTGATATGGATGCCGCCGCCATATCATTCGGCCAGGGGGTTTCCGTTTCGGTCCTTCAAATGGCGATGGCCCTTTCGGCAATCGCCAATAACGGTATCCTGATGAAACCGTTGCTTGTCTCCAAAATAACAGACGTCACAGGCAAGGTGGTCAAACACTTCAAGCCGACTTGTGTCCGTCAGGCAGTGTCTGCATGTACTGCGAGGGCTGTAACGCGCATCCTGAAAACGGTTATTGCAGAAGGAGGAACCGGGGTCAGGGCAGCCCTGCCGGCATACAGTGTCGCCGGGAAAACCGGCACGGCACAAAAGGCGGACCTCAACGGGGGAGGGTATTTGAAAGATAGATATATCGCTTCCTTTGTCGGTTTTGCGCCGGCAGACGACCCGGAAATCGTGGTGGTAGTCCAGATAGACGAACCAGAGAAAGAGATCTATGGCGGAGTCGTTGCCGCCCCCGTGTTTCAGGAGATTTGCGGCAAGACTTTGCGATATATGAAGATTCTTCCGGAACGGGAATTGAGGGCGTCAAATCAGACGGGGACGATGGGTTGAAAATATCGGATATCGTCATGGACATGAAAGGGGTTGATACATCGAGCGTAACCGATCAGGAAATCCTTTCGGTTCACTGTGATTCGCGCAACGTGCGACCGGGCGGGCTTTTTGTCGCTATACGGGGTCTTCAAACGGACGGGCACCTCTATATTGAAGATGCGATCAAACATAAGGCGAGCGCTGTTGTTATCGAACAGGGATGGACAGGTTCGTGTTCCATTCCGGTAATACGTGTGCCGGACACACGAATCGCGATGTCGCAGATTGCAGCCGCTTTTTACGGAAATCCATCAAAGGACCTGTGCGTGATCGGGGTCACCGGCACGAACGGCAAGACAACAACATCATATCTGATTGAATCGATACTTGTCGCCGCAGGCTTCAAGGTGGGTGTCATCGGGACCATCAATCACAGATTCGGCGCATTCGCCCACCCGAACCCGATGACAACACCGGAGGCGCTTGACATCCAGAGACTTCTGAGGAGGATGGTCGAAAGCGGCGTAACGCATGTGGTGATGGAGGTCTCTTCTCACGGACTTGACCTGAACAGGGTGGATCATTGTCAGTTTGATTGTTGCGTGTTTACGAATTTATCGCAGGAACATCTCGATTATCACAAGTCGATGGATGCATATTTTGCGTGCAAAAAACGGCTCTTTTCCGACCTCTTGAACAAAGGGGCCAAGAGAAAAAACGCCGTGGCCGTGATCAACCATGATGACCCGAAAGGAGAGCTGATTGCGCACGGATTGACTTTGCCCATTTTTTACTCGGGTTATTCCCGTACAGACAAGATATGGATCGAAGATGTGAAGACCACGCCTGAATATACATCCGGGGTTATACATATACCGGAAGGTATGCTGTCGTTTCGATCATCCCTGGTTGGTCGTTACAACGTCCATAATCTGCTTGCCGCGGCAGGGGTGGGAGCGGCCTTGAACATTCCACCCGAGGCCATCAAGAGAGGGATCAGAGAGTTGCGCAGTATTCCGGGTCGTCTGGAACCCGTGCCAAACGATCTTGATATCTCGATACTGGTCGATTACGCCCACACGCCTGATGCGCTTGAAAAAGTGTTGGCCGCATTGAGAGAGTTGACCGTCGGCAGGCTGATTACCGTTTTCGGGTGCGGCGGCGACCGTGACCGCGAAAAAAGGCCTGTGATGGGCGAGGTTGTTGGAAGATTATCCGACCTTGCCGTGATTACATCCGACAATCCAAGGAGAGAAGCCCCCGATGCAATCATAGAATCAATAATAACCGGCATAAAACCTGTCATGTCAAAGGAATATCTGCTCCCGCATCTTGGGAGCGGCTTTGATAAACCGGGATATTGCGTAATACCGGACCGCGGCGCTGCTATTGTGTGCGGCATAAAGGCCGCAAGGCCCAGGGACACTGTTCTCATAGCCGGGAAGGGTCATGAGACATATCAGATAATAGGAACGGAATCAAGGCCGTTTGATGACCGCGAGGCGGCCGAAAAAGCCATTGGGGAGATGGTATCGTGAGCCGATGGACCATGTCAGAGGTGGTGAAGGCTACCGGCGGTCGGCTGGTTCACGGGTTATCCGACGCGGGCATCTCAAATATATCGATTGATTCACGTTCTGTCAGTTCAGGCGAGTGCTTTGTCGCCATAAAAGGACAGCGCCATGACGGGCACATGTTTATTGCCGACGCTGTCAATCGCGGGGTCCCGGGAATTGTCGCCGCAGAGGAATTCTACAGCAATTATTCCTTTTCCGCGGGCAAGACCTCCTTTGTAAGCGTGCGGGATACTCAAAAGGCCCTTGGCGACCTTGGGGCCTGGCGCAGGCAAAGGATGGGTATTCCGGTCGTGGCAATCACGGGCACGAATGGCAAGACCACCACAAAAGAGATGACAGCGGCTGTTCTGGGTCAATCATACAAGGTCCTTGCCACGGCCGGAAATTTCAACAACCTGATCGGGGTTCCGTTGACGCTGTTGAGACTCGAAGATTCACACGCAATCGCCGTTATTGAACTCGGCATGAATGTGCCCGGTGAGATCAGGGAACTTACCCGTATAACAAGGCCGGACATCGGAGTCATCACAAACATAGGTTCCGGACACATAGAAGGGCTCAGGACAATAGACGGGGTAATGAAGGCCAAGGGCGAACTCTTTGACGGCATGCAAGAAAACGGTATTGCTGTTATCAATGCGGATGATAAGCGGGTGAAGGCCCTGGGAGATCGTTTTCGTGGCCGGACGCTGCGCTACGGCATAGAATCCCCGGATGCTGACGTGGCTGCAACAGATGTCCGAATTCAGGGGACCGGCTATTCCTTCCGCCTGACAATCGGGCAAGAAGCAGCAGAGATCAGGCTGCCGTTGGCCGGAAGATTCAATATCCACAATGCCCTTGCGGCAGCGACCGTGGGATATCATTTCAACGTCCCGGTTCAGGATATCCGCAATTCATTGGAACGGATGGAACCTGTTGAAAAACGTATGCAACTGATAAGGCTCGCCAATGGTGTGACTTTGATCAATGATACCTACAACGCCAACCCCGAATCCATGTCGCAGGCAATCGAGACCCTGTGCGCACTAAAGAAGGATGATCGCGGGATAGCGGTACTCGGGGATATGCTCGAGTTGGGGGACTATTCGTTTGAGGCGCATCAGGAGACAGGAAAGCAGGTGGCCCGTTCGTCCGCGGATTACCTTTTTGCAACCGGAGACCACGCCCATGTCCTGACGGGATCGGCTGTTGACGCGGGCATGAAGGCCGAACAGACAATGGCCGGCGCCCATGAAGAAATTGCGGGTGCGCTAAAGGAGATAATCTCCCCCCATGACTGGCTACTCGTAAAAGGCTCCCGTGGAATGGCCATGGAAAAGATCGTGGATGAACTTGTATCTTTTTACGGATTAAAGAACTGACTTATGCTTTATCATTTGCTCTATCCACTGCATACAACGTTTTCGGTCTTCAATGTATTCCGGTACATTACATTCCGGACGATCTATGCTGTCCTGACCGCGCTGGTGATCTCTTTTGTGCTTGGACCGTGGCTGATCAGACTCCTGAAGAAAGAGAGCGTTGGACAGTATGTGCGGGACGACGGGCCTTCCACGCATTTTTCAAAGACCGGCACACCCACCATGGGAGGTCTGTTGATACTCTTTTCCGTGAGCGTATCCACGCTGCTGTGGGCGGATCTTACGAGTCTCTATGTCTGGATAGCTCTCCTTATCATGGCAGGCTTCGGCGTCGTCGGATTCCTGGACGACTACCTGAAAATAAGAAAAAAGGGGAGCGCCGGGCTAACGGCCTGCAACAAGATACTGATACAGTCTGTCATAGCCTTTGCGGCCGCCGGTCTCCTTTATTGTCAGCCGGAGTTTAACACGCACATCACGATACCGTTTTTTAAAAACGTGCAACCTGATATCGGGTGGGGCTACATCCTTTTTGCCGCAGTGGTTATCGTGGGGACTTCGAATGCAGTAAATCTCACTGACGGTCTGGACGGCCTGGCGATAGGGTCTGTGACAGTGGCGGCTATCACTTACATTATCTTCTCATACGTTGCAGGTCACATAAAGATAGCAGACTATCTTCAGATCCCTTATGTCGCAGGAAGCGGCGAGCTTGCAGTGCTGTGCGGCGCTGTCACGGGAGCGGGGATGGGGTTCCTCTGGTTCAATGCATATCCTGCGGAAGTCTTCATGGGAGATGTAGGATCGCTCCCCTTAGGCGGAATTCTCGGGACAGTGGCCGTAATCACAAAACAGGAACTCCTTCTTGTGATTGTAGGCGGTCTTTTTGTAGTGGAAGCCCTTTCCGTGATATTTCAGGTCGGCTTTTTCAAGATAACGAGAGGACGACGCATCTTCAGGATGGCGCCGCTTCACCACCATTTTGAGCTCAAGGGATGGCCGGAGCCAAAGGTGATTGTCAGGTTCTGGCTGATTGCCATCTGTCTGGGCCTGTTCTCTCTGAGTACGCTGAAACTGAGATAGGGGAGGGGAGTGGGTGAGAAAGCGAGAGGGTGAGAACTCATGGTATTGTGCTATAACGTATGGACATAAAAGGTAAAAAAATAGTGGTTGTCGGTCTTGCAAGGACCGGCGCGGCAACAGCCAGATTTCTGAAAGACCGGCACGCGGATGTTCTTGTTACGGATATCCGGAGTGAGGAGACTCTTTGCCATTACGTGAACGAGCTGAACGGACTTGATATAAAGATGAGGTTGGGAGAGCATCCCGCAGAGATCTTTGCGGATGCCGACCTTGTTGTTGTAAGCCCTGGTGTCTGCCACGATATCGCCCCGCTCAGGAAGGCGCGGGCAAATGGGGCGCCTGTTATCGGAGAAGTGGAACTGGCAGGCAGATTCATCAAAGAGCCTATAGTGGCGGTGACCGGGACAAACGGCAAGACCACGACCACGACCCTGATAGGACGGATGCTGGATTGTTCCGGGATAAAGACGTATGTGGGCGGGAATATCGGGACGCCGCTCATCGAATATGCCTCGGGCAACAAGCCTGCCGACGTGATTGTCGCGGAAATCAGCAGCTTTCAGCTTGACACCATTGACAGGTTCAGACCGCATGTCGGCGTGCTGCTCAACATCACTGAAGACCACCTTGACAGATATGCCGATTTTGCGGCTTATTGCTCGTCAAAAAAGAGACTCTTTGAAAATCAGACCAATTCCGATGTTGCGATTCTGAATGCGCAAGACCCCTGCACCGGCGCGATAGCAGCAGAAATCAGGTGCGGGAAGCTCTTTTTTGACACAAAGGCCCCGGCTGCCGGAGGTGCGGCGGTGAATGGCCGCAAGATAACCTGTCTTGTTCCGGGAAGGGAACCGGCGCTATTTGACCTGACTAATTTTAGCCCGGAAGGGAGACACAACCTCGAAAACGCGGCTGCCGCAGCGCTGGCGGCCCTGTCGGCAGGGGGAACAGAAGCCGGGATTCAGGATGCGCTGGATCATTTCAAAGGGCTGCCTCACCGGTTGGCCTTTGTCCGCAGCGTAAACGGGGTCGACTACTACGACGATTCCAAGGGCACAAATGTCGATTCTCTGATGAGATCCCTTGAGAGCTTTGATGCCCCGGTTTTTCTGATTATCGGTGGAAGAGATAAGGGGGGTGGCTACAGCCGCCTTGAACCCCTGATAAGAAAACGGGCAAAAAAGCTCTTTGCCATCGGGGAGGCCGGAGAAAAGATCATCAGGGCGCTTGGTGCGTGTGTGGATATCATGCCTGTGGCCGGCATTCAGGAGGCGGTGGCAAATGCCCACAGGGAAGCCGTGGCCGGTGATGTGGTCCTTCTATCTCCGGCATGTTCAAGCTTTGACATGTTCCGGGACTATGCTGAAAGAGGCGAAGTGTTTTGTAAAGCAGTGAGGCTGATTGATGAAGATGGAAAATGATGGAATAAGGCGATATCACAACTTCAGGCGCTTCCATCCGAGACAAAGGATGCGGCGGAAGAGATGACGGAAAGGCAAGCCGGCTACGACGATATTATTCTCTTGATCGGGGCGCTTCTCCTGGTCGGAACCGGGATCATCATGGTCTACAGCTCGAGTTCGGTCCTAGCTGCAAAACGGTTCGGAGACAGCTACTATTTTCTGAAGCGACAGGCCCTCTTTGCCGTGTTTGGGGGGATGGCCCTTGTGACGTGCAGGTATGTCCCTTATGTGCTCTACAGGAAACTGGTTTATCCCATCCTTTTTTTGGGGATGGCCCTGCTTGTCGCCCTGCATATTCCGGGATGGGCTCGCGAGATAGGCGGAGCCAAAAGGTGGCTCGGTTTCATGGGCTGGTCTTTTCAGCCTTCGGAATTTGCAAAGCTCGCGCTTGTCATCTATCTCGCTTACTCAATGACAAAAAAACAGGAGGACATAAAGAGATTCTGCATCGGTTTTCTGCCGCACGTTCTTGTGCTCGGATGCTACGTGATACTGATCCTTACACAGCCCGATTTCGGCACGGCCTCCATAATAGCAATGATCGCGTGGATCATGCTCTTTATCGGAGGAGTCAGGGTTTCGTATCTCCTCGGGGCTATGGCGATGCTTCTTCCTGTCGCATATTTTCTTTTAACTGATGCCGGATACCGGGTGCGCCGCCTTGTCGCTTTTCTGGATCCGTGGGAACACAAAGACGGCGCGGGATACCAGATTATCCATTCCCTTATGGCCTTTGGATCAGGCGGACTGGCGGGCCAGGGACTTGGAAACAGTCATCAGAAGCTCTTTTATCTCCCGGAACCGCATACGGATTTCATATTTTCGGTCATCGGCGAAGAATTGGGTCTGATCGGGGTATGCGGAATCATCATTATCTACACGGTTGTCTTATATGCAGGATTTCGGCTTGCCCTGGATTGTTCGGACAGATTTGCAACGTATCTCGCCGCAGGGATCACGTCTGTATTGGGCGTGCAGGTAATGGTCAACATAGGGGTTGTGATGGGGCTTTTGCCGACCAAAGGCCTGACGCTCCCCCTGATAAGCTACGGTGGGTCGTCGGTTGTGGTTACCATGGCATCGATCGGGATATTGATGAACATATCGGGCACACAGAGAACGGGACGCAAGGGCAAATGAATGTGGTGATAGCGGGAGGAGGGACAGGAGGGCATCTTTTTCCGGGAATCGCTATTGCTGAAGGGCTGATTGCGAAAAACCCGGACACCAGGATACTCTTTGCGGGAACAAAGAGAGAGATGGAAACAACCGTGCTTTCGCAAAAGGGTTTTCCGATAAAAAGGATCTCTCAAGAAGGGATGAAGGGAAGGGGCGTCTTCAGGCAGTTAAGAGCCGCAGCGAGGATTCCGGGCGCAATTATCCAGGCGGGCCTGTTTTTGGGCAAGTTCAAGGCGGATCTTGTTGTCGGCGTTGGTGGATATTCATCAGGCCCGGTAGCAATAGCGGCTTTTTTTATGAGAATACCCGTGGTCATCCATGAACAGAACGTGCTTCCCGGGCTGACAAACCGCCTTCTTGAAAGATTTGCCGTCAGGGTCTTTGTCTCGTTTCCCGAATCTGTCCGCTGTTTTGACCGCAAAAAAACCCTGATTACCGGCAACCCGGTGCGTAAGGATCTCCTTGCGGCAAGGACTGCAAAAAAAGACCCGAAGCGTTTTGTCGTGCTCGTGGCAGGTGGAAGCCAGGGCGCGCACAGGATCAATGAGATCGTTGTGGATGCGCTCCGGATAATAAAAGACGTGCCGGATATCTATTTTATACACCAGACCGGCGAAAAGGACGCCCAATGGGTACGCCGGGCCTACAGGAAGCTGGGGAGAGACGACCGGACCGGACCTTTTTTTGACGATATGGCAACGGCCTACGGGTCCGCTGACCTTGTTGTATGCCGGGCCGGCGCCACCACTGTCGCGGAAATAGCAGTCCTTGGAAAGGCGGCCATTCTTATTCCTTTTCCGTTTGCCACGGATAACCATCAGGAATTGAACGCCCGCGGGCTTTCCGAACAGAAAGGGGCGGAGCTGATACTGGAACGCGACCTTGATGGCGGTCTGCTGGCAGAAAGGATCATCTATTACAAGGAACACGCAGCAGAGCTGAAAAAGATGGGAGCAAATGCGCAGAAACTGGGGAGACCCGACGCAGCAAAGAGGATTGTAGAAGAGATATTGAGAGTGTGCGGGCAGGTTTAATTATGTATCAAAAAAAATATCATCTGCATTTTGTAGGGATCGGCGGAATCGGGATGAGCGGGATTGCCGAGCTTCTCATCAATCTCGGCTATGAGGTCTCCGGGTCTGACCTGGTCTCTTCGAACATCACAACACGCCTCGCGTCTCTTGGCGCGCGTGTTTACGAAGGGCACTTGTCCGACCATATAGACGGGGCCGATGTTGTGGTGATTTCATCGGCGGTAAGAGCGGATAACCCGGAAGTCGTGGCGTCCAGGGCCTCCGCCGTCCCGGTCATCCCTAGGGCGGAGATGCTGGCGGAACTGATGCATCTGAAATACGGGATCGCGGTTGCAGGGGCGCACGGCAAGACCACTACTACGTCCATTGTAGCTGAGGTGCTGAACAGAGGGGCGCTTGATCCGACAGTAGTAATCGGCGGGAGATTGAACAGCCTCGGCACCAATGCGGTGTTGGGCGGGGGAGAGTTTATTGTCGCCGAGGCGGACGAAAGTGACGGATCGTTTCTTCATCTTTCGCCGACAATCACAGTGGTGACGAACATAGATGCCGAACACCTTGATTATTATAAAGATATGGACCAGATCAAGGCCGTGTTCCTGGATTTTATAAACAAGGTCCCTTTTTACGGGCTGGCGGTCCTCTGTCTCGACAATGAGCACATCCAGCGCCTGATTCCAAAAATAGTAAAGAGATATGCCACATACGGCCTTACGACCCAGGCGGATTGCCAGGCAAAAGAGATCGTCTCGGAAGGTCTGAAAAGCCGATTCCAGGTCCTCTGGCAGAAGAAGAAACTCGGCGCGGTTTGCTTAAACCTCCCCGGCCTTCACAACATCTATAACGCCCTTGCGAGCGTAGTTGTGGGAATCGAACTCGGCATTGGATTCAATATGATCAAGGCGGCCCTTGAGAAGATGCAGGGGGTGCAGCGGAGATTCCAGCTAAAAGGAAATGTTGGGGGAATCATCTTCGTGGATGATTATGGTCATCACCCCACAGAGATTCGGGCCACGCTTGACACGGTCAGACAGTGCTGGCCGGACCGGCGTATTGTGGTTATCTTCCAGCCACACCGGTACACGCGCACGGCGGCCCTGTTTGAGGATTTCACGCGGGCGTTTTACAGGGCGGATTCCCTGGTA
Source organism: Desulfobacterales bacterium C00003106 (assembly GCA_001751015.1). GTDB lineage: Bacteria > Desulfobacterota > Desulfobacteria > Desulfobacterales. The sequence continues at coordinate 10,667 of MAXM01000004.1, read as the reverse complement.
GTCCTGCCCATCTATCCGGCGGGCGAAATCCCTATTCCGGGAGTGGAAGGAGAGATACTCTGCGAGGGGATCAAGGCGCACGGGCATAAGGATGCAACATTCAAAAGAGGGGTAAAGGAGGTTCTGGACCATTTGTCTCACAGCCTCGACGCAAATGATGTTGTTCTGACATTAGGCGCAGGCCCGGTCTGGAAGGTCGGCGAAGAGATAATAAGGTCCATTGGATCAGGCAGTTTGAGATGATTTCGGAACCGGATCGCCTGATCCTGACAGAACATTACGGGGATCGCGTGTTTTTTGATGAGCCAATGGCCCGTCATACAACATTTCGCTGCGGGGGACCTGCGGAGGCGCTGGTCTATCCAAGGGACACGGAGGAGCTCAGGGGGCTCTTGAACTGGGCCGCGAAAAAGGGAATCCGCCGGATGGTGATCGGGTCAGGCAGCAACCTCCTTGTCAGGGACGGCGGAATTCGCGGGTTGGTGATAAACCTGGCAAAGGGTTTTAACACCATCCGGGTCGCCGAAAGAAACAGCGATACGTTACTGATCATGGCGGAGGCCGGTGTCCTGCTTTCCAGGCTGCTTGCCTTTTCGGTTGATCACGATCTTTCCGGGTTGAGTTTCGCCGCTGGTATCCCGGGCACGGTAGGGGGGGCTGTTCGAATGAACGCAGGGACCAAAACAGGGTGCATGGCTGATCTTGTTGAGACCATTACGGTCCTTTCTTCCGCAGGCGGTATTGCAGATATGAGACCCGATAGACTGAAATTTTCTTACAGGAAACTCGCGATCGATGCGGGGTCTGTTGTTACAAAGGCATATCTGAGATTCGGTTTGGCAGGCCGTGATGTCATTCAAAAGGCGGCGGCATCCGTGTTCGCAAGACGCAAGGCAACACAGCCGCTTTCATTTGCGAGCGCGGGGTCGTTTTTCAGGAATCCTGCGGATGGTCCTTCAGCCGGAGAACTGATTGAAGCCGCCGGGTTAAAGGGGCGCAGGGTAAATGATGCGGAGGTTTCAGAAAAACACGCAAATTTCATTATCAATAGAGGGAAGGCAACCGCCTCGGACGTGCTGAAATTGGCATCGATGATCCGGAAGTCTGTTTTTGAGAACTCAAAGATGCTTTTGGAACCGGAGGTGATGATCGTTGGCGAAGAAAAACGCGCGTAGAAACGTCTACAAAAAGAGTGCGGGCCGGAAGATGCATCGAGTCCGCAGGGTCTCTCTTTTTTTATTAAAGGCATTTCTTGTGCTCGGGTCCGTAGCAATCCTGAGTTCCGTAATGATATTTTGCCACGACCTGCTCACTCAATCCGCATGTTTTGAAATCCGGACCGTTCTTATAGAGGGCTGCCGCAGGATTTCTCCTTCGGAGGTGCGGGAATGGGCTGAACTCGATCAAAAAACAAACATATTATCCGTCAATATCAAGGCCTTGCAGCGTCGCCTGACCGGGCATCCATGGATAAAGTCCGCGGACATACGCAGAGAGATTCCGAGCACGCTGCACGTCAAGGTTTTGGAATATACACCTGTGGCGATTGTCGATTGCGGGAGGAGACTCCTGATAGACGATACGGGCAGGATTTTCAAAAAGGTGGACCATGGAGAAGAAATCCGCGTGCCTGTAGTCACGGGCCTTAGAATGTCCGATCTTGAAGTTGATGGCGGGAACGCCTTGCCTTTCCTTGAGACGGTTCTTGCAGTGACCAGACTGGCGAGGGCGGAGGGAAGTATCCTGCCATTCGGTTCAATCAGTGCCATCCATCTGGACAAGGAGATTGGGCTCACGATTTATGCGTTTGACAGTGACACAGCGATCAAGCTCGGGTTTGAAAATTATCCGGAAAAATTTAACCGGCTCAGGGAGATGATGCCTTACATAGAGTCTCAACAGGGCATGTTGCACGTAAAATCGGTTGATTTAAAAGACACGCGACGCGTGGTCGTAAAACAGCGTGCTCTTGATTCAAAGGAGGTGTAGCAGAAAGTGCCTGAGCATGAAGAACTGATTATCGGACTTGACGTAGGTACGACTAAAATATGCGCTGTTGTAGGTGAAATAACGGGAAGCGCTATTGACATCGTGGGGATTGGTTCACATCCATCCATAGGTCTTCGCAAGGGCGTGGTGGTAAACATTGAATCAACCGTGGATTCCATAAAAAAGGCGATTGAGGAAGCCGAACTGATGGCCGGCTGTGAGATACGATCTGTCCATACAGGAATTGCCGGGGGGCACATAAAGGGGTTTAACAGCCATGGAATAATAGGAGTCAAGGGGAATGAAGTCACCGAGAATGACATAGCGCGTGTCATAGAAGCCGCCCGTGCAGTGGCGATACCAATGGATCGCGAGGTGATTCATTGTCTCCCTCAGTCTTACTGCGTAGATGACGAGGAGGGGATTACCAATCCACTTGGCATGGAGGGAGTGCGTCTGGAGGCAAAGGTTCATATTGTGACGGCCGCGGTCGCCTCGGCCCACAACATCATTAAATGCTGCAACCTCAGCGGTCTTGACGTGGAAGATGTTGTGCTGCAGTCTTTGGCATCGAGTGAGGCTGTTTTGACTCCCGAAGAAAGGGAACTCGGAGTCGCCCTCATAGATTGTGGAGGGGGAACAACCGATCTTGCGATATTCTCCGGACGAAACATCAGACACACATCGGTTCTTGCATTGGGAGGGAATAACCTGACCAACGATCTCGCAATCGGTCTGCGAACCCCGATCTCAGAGGCGGAGAAGATAAAGAAGAAATACGGCACATGCGACCTCAAGTCGATTGCCGCAAATGAAACATTGGAAATCCCGAGTGTGGGAGGCAAAAAACCGCGCAGTTTTCCCCGGAAGATTATATGCGAGATGCTCCAGCCAAGGGTCGAAGAGATATATTCGCTTGTGTATCAGGAGATATACGAGGCAAGAATGGAGAACCGTATCACAGCCGGTATTGTCATTACAGGAGGCTCAACCCTCCTTGACGGGGCGATTGATGCCGCTGAATCGGTCTTCAATCTTCCGATAAGGCTCGGCGTCCCGCAGGGTGTCAGCGGACTGTCGGACGTAGTCAATAACCCGATGTACGCAACCGCAGTCGGTCTGGTTCTCTATGGACGCCGCCACAGGTCAAAACACAAGTTCAGGATCAGGGACAAAAATATTTTTCAAAAGGTCATGAGCACGATGAAGAAATGGTTTAGCGACATTATATGATACTTATCTATGAACATTGAATGAGAAAAGAAGAATTAGTAAAAGATGTTCATCTTTTTAAAACCGGGCAGGGACAAACCCGATGCCCGAAAAACATATTACGGATCTTGTGACAACTTCTTAGAATCAAAGTCGGGAGGAAGAAAAATGAGATTTAACTTAGTGGATAGTGAAAGATCGGCGAAAATCAAGGTAATCGGTATCGGAGGCGCCGGGGGAAACGCTGTCAACAACATGATACTTGGAAAATTGCAGGGCGTGAAATTTATTTCCGCCAACACGGACGCCCAGTCACTCGATATCTCCAAGGCGCCCACAAAAATCCAGTTGGGAGAACGTCTGACTCAGGGCCTGGGGGCCGGGGCCAATCCGGAGGTGGGATGTGAAGCTGCAAAGGAGAATTCCGAGGAAATCCGCTCCGTGCTGGAAGACAGTCACATGGTCTTTATTACTGCGGGACTCGGAGGAGGAACCGGTACGGGAGGTGCCCCGGTAGTCGCTGAGATATCCAAGGAACTTGGCGCACTCACGGTTGCTGTTGTAAGCAAGCCCTTTGAATTTGAAGGCAAAAAACGGTTACGCCAGGCAACAGAAGGGATCGAACGTCTGAGCGAAGTGGTGGACACCCTCATCGTTATTCCAAACGACAGACTGTTAGGGCTTGCATCAAAGAATGCCACGATGGTGGAGATGTTCAAAAAGGCCGACGAGGTGCTTCTCCATTCGGTGAAAGGGATAACAGACCTGATAATGAAGCCCGGACTCGTCAATCTGGATTTTGCGGATGTAAGGACGATAATGTCCAGGGCAGGGATGGCCCTGATGGGAACCGGGATAGCAAGTGGCGAAAACCGTGCTGTAGAAGCAGCGGAAAAAGCCATATTGCATCCACTTCTGGAAAACGTATCCATAGGGGGCGCACGGGGAATGCTGATGAATATTACCTGCGGAAGCGACCTGACCATGGTGGAAATGACCGAGGCCTCCGACCGCATCTACAAGGAAGCCGGAGAGGATGCGGAAATTATATGGGGAACCGTTTTGGACGACAGCATTGGAGACGAGCTGAGGGTCACGGTTATCGCGACCGGTATCGAGGAAAAGCGTGAATCAAAACTAAGGGGCAGACTCAGACCGGTCACGCCTCAAGACGTTGAGCGTGCGGTTAACTACGATGAACCGACTTTTATCAGATACAAGAAAGCGGTTGGCGATAATACCGAATCAGATTACAGGGTCCCGGCCGGGCTTATAATAGATAACAACGACCTTGAGGTGCCGACGTTTATGAGGCGAAGGGCGAACTGACGCCCTGCTCAATTTTTTCTTGACGTTTGACAAAGCCCTGCTATAGTATTATATAGGATATAGGGACAGGTGTTATCGCCGGGTTTATTTGCTCTAAAGGATTCTTACCTTCCCCAGAGTGGCGACCTGAGGGGTTGAATCTAGTATGGGAGTTTTTGAAAGGAGGTCAACGCTTTGGCAGAAGGAACTGTGAAATGGTTTAGTGACAAAAAGGGGTTTGGCTTTATTGAACGCGAGGAGGGGGGGGACATATTTGTTCACCACTCTTCGATCAACATGTCAGGGTTCAAGACCCTCGCTGAAGGCGAGAGGGTAAGCTTTGATGTGGAAGAAAGCGACCGGGGGCCGGTTGCAAAGAACGTCGAAAGACTCTAGATCTTGGACTTGCGAAAAGCAGATGGTCCGGTTATTCGTTCGGATTTGACGCGTATCTGTCCGATCTGAATCAGCGGAATCGAAAAGGCATCTCTTCGAAAAAAGGGGTGCCTTTTTTTGTGTCAATGGTTAACAGCACAGGTTGAAAATTTTCTTATGACTCCATTTTCAGTTTCTGGAGCCGATACCGGAAGGAACGCAGGTTGATTCCAAGGAGTTCAGTGGCCCTTTTTTTCTGACCGTTGGTTATCTCCAGAGCTTTTCTAATGTAGCCTCTTTCCATATCATTCAGTCTTTCCTCGAGGTTGAAACCGGACAAAGGAATATCAATATGACAACACGGTTTTTTTACGCCGGCGCCGGACTTGAATGCCGACAGGGTTATGCTTTCCGGCAGAATGATGTTTGTTGCAGAAAGCGCGACACTCCTTTCGATCATGTTTTCAAGCTCACGGATATTTCCCGGGAAATCATAGCGGCTGAGCATGTCAAGGGCATAGGAAGAAAGCTTGTTGATCTCCTTGTTCATCTGTCTTGAGTACTTTTCAAGGAAATGATGCGCAAGCGGAGAAAGGTCTTCGGGACGTTCACGCAGAGGCGGGACGTTGATCTGTATGACATTGAGCCTGTAATAAAGGTCTTCTCTAAACCGTTTCTCGATTACCTCTTCTTCGAGGTTCTTGTTTGTGGCCGAGATAATACGTATATTGACCTTGATATCTTCGGTGCCTCCGATCAGTTTGAAGACCTTGTCCTGCACCAAACGCAAGAGTTTTACCTGTATGCTAGGCGAAATCTCGCCTATTTCGTCCAAAAAGACCGTACCTCCATCTGCTATCTCAAGCAAGCCTTTCTTGTTATCAATGGCGCCGGTGAACGCCCCTTTTGTATGGCCGCAGAGTTCACTTTCCATCAGGGTCTCGGATATTCCCCCGCAATTGATGGCCATAAACGGCCGGTTCCTGCGATCGCTGTTTTTGTGAATTGCTTGCGCTATCAGTTCTTTGCCTGTGCCGCTTTCGCCGGTAATCAGGATGTTGGTTTTTGTGTCGGCCACCTGTCGTATCAGGATATAGATCTTCATCATTTGGGGGCTGTTGCCGACAATATCGCCAAAATGAACAGTCTGCCCCAGCTCTCTCTTGAGGGCCTCTTTTTCCTCAAGAGAGGTCTTTCCTGCCAGCGCCCGACGAATGGTATGGATAAGTTCCTTGATCTTGAAGGGCTTTGGAATGTAGTCGTATGCGCCGAGCCGTACGGCCTCGACAGCCGTTTCAGTTGTGGCAAAGGCCGATATCATTATCGGAACAATGTCCGGATGGAGTTGTTTTGCCTTTTTCAGGACGTCCAGGCCCGAGACCTTTCCCATACGGATATCGCAGAGCAGAAGTTCATATACTCTTTTTTTCAACATTTCAACGGCCTTGCTGCCGTTGTCCGCACAGGAAACAGAATATCCTTCCCTGGCAAGCATTGAGTTGAGAAATTCGAGTACGGATGTGTCGTCGTCTACGACAAGGATATGTGCGTTTTGCATTTGAGTCTACCTTTGGAACGGGGACGAAATAACTTCCGCAACTATAGACTTTCAGATAATTAATTGCACAAGGCCAGAGAGAAAAATCCGACCCGTTCCCTTGTGAATTCCTAATCAGAAAACCCATATATCCGTTTTGTGCGTATTTGGCTTTGGAGAAAAGGCGCGAATCCTTACACCCGATGTCTATGTCTTTTGTTCACCCGAGATCGAAAGGAGGAGAGCGGTGAATGATTCTGCCTTCCACTATTGTCAGCGCTGCCTTTCCCTGCAAATTCCATCCGTCGAACGGGCAGTTGCGGGCCTTGGACTTAAAGGAGTTCGCATCTACGGTAAAGGATACTTCGGGGTCTATGACGGTCACGTCGGCAGATGCCCCCGGTTTCAACTGACCGGCCGGCAGACCTATGATACGGGCCGGGTTTGTTGACATTTTTGCAATCAGGGTCATGGGGTCAAGGATTCCGTTTCTGACAAGTTTGAGGGAAAGGGGAAGCGATGTCTCCATGCCGATAATACCGTTTGCTGCGGCATCGAATTCAATATCCTTTTCAAGAATGCTGTGAGGCGCATGATCTGTCGCAATGGCATCTATGGAGCCGTCACGCAATCCCTCGCAGATAGCTTCAACGTCCTTTTTCGTGCGAAGCGGAGGGTTCATTTTGGCATTTGTGTTGTAATCAAGGAGAGCGGCTTCCGTTAAGGAAAAATAGTGTGGGGCGGTTTCCGCAGTGACGAGAACACCTCTCTTTTTTGCATCTCGTATGCATCGAACGGAATCTGCGGCGCTGACATGGGCAATATGCAATTTCGCGCCCGTCAGTTCCGCCAGCATGAGGTCCCTCGACACCATGACGGATTCAACGGCATTGGGGATTCCTCTCAGACCGAGGCGGGTCGCAACAGTTCCCTCGTTCATTACCCCGCTGCCTGCAAGATCGAGATCCTCACAGTGGGATATTACGAAAAGATCGAAGGCCCTGGTATATTCCAGGGCCCTTCGCATCAATTGACTGTTCATTACCGGGTTTCCGTCATCAGAGACCGCGACTACTCCGGCTTCTTTCAATTCGCCGAACTCGGCCAGAGATCTCCCTTGCAGACCCTTGCTGATAGCGCCTACAGGATATACACGGGCATGCTCTGCCTCTCTCGCCTTTTTCAGGATATAGTCTGTAACAGACTGGTTGTCATTTACGGGCGTGGTGTTCGGCATGCAGCAGATGCTCGTAAACCCACCGGCAGCCGCAGCCGCACACCCCGTCGCTATTGTCTCTTTGTATTCATGTCCCGGCTCGCGCAGGTGCGTGTGCATGTCGATAAGCCCGGGAACTACCCACATGCCCGAAGCATCTATTATCTCAGAGTCGGGATTCCGGGTTTCAGCCCCTGATTGGAGTCTGACTATCCTGCCGTTTTCTATGACAACATTTTTTATTGCATCGGTGTTGCTTGCGGGATCGATGACCCGGCCGCCTCTAATTATCAGACGCATGACGTGATCCTCCTATCAGCAGATAAAGCACGGCCATTCTCACGGCCACGCCGTTTTCCACCTGATCCAGGATTACAGACCTCGATCCGTCCGCGATTTCAGGAGGGATTTCGACTCCCCGGTTGATGGGACCCGGGTGCATGATCACGACGTTCTTCCTTGCCTTTGATACTGCTTTGTGTGTCAATCCGAAAAAACTTGCATACTCACGGTTGCTTGGAAAAAGGAAGTCGTCCATCCGTTCCTTTTGAATGCGAAGTATCATGATGACGTCGGCCTTCCTGGCGGCATCCTCAATAGAATAGGTCACCGTAGCTCCGACGGATTCGATATCCATGGGAATCATGGTCGGGGGCCCGGCAACAACCACATCCGAACCCATCCTGGTAAATCCGATAATATTGGAACGCGCCACTCGACTGTGAGCTATATCGCCTGCAATTACAATCTTCAGCCCTGAAAGCGTCTTCTTTTTTTCTCTTACGGTCATCATGTCAAGAAGTGCCTGAGTCGGGTGGGCGTGCATACCGTCTCCTGCGTTGATCACAGAAGCGCGAATCCTGTTTGCGATCATCTGTGCGGAGCCGGAGGCCTGGTGTCGTATGACGACAACGTCAGGATTCATTGCTTCCAAATTTCTTGCGGTGTCTATCAGGGTTTCTCCCTTGACTATGCTGCTTGTTGATGCCGAAATACTGACAGCGTCGGCGCTCAGCCTTTTTGCAGCTATCTCAAAGGATGTCTTTGTACGGGTGCTCGGTTCGTGAAAGAAATGAACAACGGTCTTGCCGCGAAGCGTGGGAACCTTCTTGATATCGCGAAGCGATATCTCCTTCATGGAATCCGCTGTATCAAGTATAAATCCTATTTCATCTGTTGACAGTTCCTCAATACCGAGGAGATCTTTTTTCGCAGATTTCATACAATGTGTTCCGGAGAGCCTCTCTGTCAAAAGTTATGGTATAGACTTTCACCTAAATAATTGCACGGCATTATCGGTCAAAATCCTCGACAACGTACCCTGTGTACGCCTTACTCGGATTTTTCTCTCTGGCCTTGTGCAATTAATTATCTGAAGGTCTATACCAGGGAATGGATCGGCTCATTAGTCAATAACTCGACCGATCCTTTTCCAACGCACGCCGAAATTCTCCTTGTCCCAGGACCAGTAGATGATAAAGGCCTTTCCCTTTACGCTGGAAAAATCAACGGTTCCCCAGAAGCGGCTGTCGAAACTGTGATCCCGATTGTCCCCCATTACGAAGTAGTTTTGAGGAGGCACTGTAAACGGGCCGAAATTGTCCCTTGGACGGACAGATTCAGGGAAGACCGATGGGTCTAAATAGAATCCGTAGTTCTCCTCGATCGGTTTGTTGTTGATCAATATCTTCTTGTTCCGGATTTCAATCACGTCTCCCGGTTCCCCGATGACCCGTTTAATAAAATCCTTTTTCGGGTCTTTCGGAAACTCAAACACAATGATATCTCCCCGCCTCGGCTCTTTGCCGGGAACTATGGTCTTATGTGTGAACGGAATCTTGACCCCGTAGATAAACTTGTTGACAAGTATATGGTCTCCGATCTGAAGAGTCGCCTCCATGGAACCGGACGGGATTTTAAATGCCTGAACAACAAAGGTCCGTATGAAGAGTGCGAGAACAAGCGCAATGAGAATCGCTTCGCCATATTCTCTGATCTTGGCAACAAGCCTTTGCGAGGACTCCGGTTTTACCGCAGATGAATTTCCGGTTTTAATCAATGTCTCTTTTTTCATAATATCCGTTTTCTTTGCTCTTGTACCCCTCAAGGTCAAGCGTTATTGTTTCAAAACCCACTGATTGCAGCGCCCTTATCGCATCCTCTCTGATATGAGGAGAAAGAAGAAGCCTGAATTCCTCCGGATCGAGTTCGATTCTTGCTTCCGGAAAATAGTCCCGTACGCGCAAACGCGTGACGCCTCTTTTTTTGATCAGTTCCTCACAATCTTCTATACGTGCCAGTCGTCCGGCGTCTATGGAGGTTCCACAGGGAATCCGCGTAGCGAGGCAGGCATCAGAGGCCTTGTCCCAGGTTGAAAGATTCAATCTCCTGCTGAGTTTCCTTATCTCTTGTTTTGTCAGGTTCGCCTCTTTGAGAGGAGCGGATATGCCGAGTTCCCGCAGAGCGCGGTATCCGGAGCGCCCCTCTATCTTGTCTCCGGCGTGTGTTCCATCCGCCACACACAAAAATCCTTGGTCAGACGCCATCCGCAACAGGTTTGTATACAATGATTTCTTGCAGTAATAACACCGGTCCAAAGGATTGGCGCAAAAAAAAGTGTCCTTTAGTATATCAAAGAGGAATGTCTTGTGTCGTATTCCTATTTCCTCTGCCACACCTTCGGCTTTTTTTGTTTCCTGGTTTGAAAAAATGCATCCTGCTGCGATCACAGCCATTGATTGATCCCCAAGGGAGTCAAATGCGATCTTGGCGAGAAAAGAGCTGTCTGCGCCTCCGGAAAATGCGACCAGTACAGATCCCATGTCTTCCAATATGTGTCTCAATCTGTTCAGTTTGGCAGACAAACAGGAATTGCCGTAGCCGTTCATCAATCCCTGCTCCCCGACCCCCGACCCCCAACGCACCGGGAAGCGGCTGCTGCGGTTCTGTAAGGGTGAATTTGCCCTTGAGTATCCAGTCCTTTAATGTCTCTGCTATCTCGCGCGCCTTGATATGACTCGACATCGGTAC
>MAXM01000003.1 GCA_001751015.1 Desulfobacterales bacterium C00003106 | reverse complement strand
TCTAAGGATGCCAAGATTATTAATATTGGTCTGAAGAAAGCTTATAAAATCCTGACTTTATTTGTCGCTATTTAGTTTTGAGAGATCAAGGTAAGTTCTCTTATAATTTAATTGTATTGATGATGGGCTCACTTTGGTCCCTGAACTGCACAAAAGATTAAATGGACAATTTTGATCTTTGGGCCTGTAGCTCAGTTCGGTTAGAGCGCACGCCTGATAAGCGTGAGGTCGATGGTTCAATTCCATCCAGGCCCACCATGTTTTTTCGGGGGTGTAGCTCAGTTGGGAGAGCGCCTGCCTTGCACGCAGGAGGTCATCGGTTCAAGCCCGTTCACCTCCACCATCTTATAGAATTATTAATTTTGGATTAAAACTTTAGTTCAAAATTTAATATAATTGTTCTTTGACAATTTGGGTATAGGGTATAAGTAAGTACATAAAAGCGTTCACTATATTTGTGTCAAATATTTTGTGGCTAAGCTATTAAGAGCGAACGGTGGATGCCTTGGCGTCAAGAGGCGATGAAAGACGTGGCAAGCTGCGATAAGCTTCGGGGAGCTGCTAAACAAGCTTTGATCCGGAGATTTCTGAATGGGGAAACCCGTCCAGGGTAGTGCCTGGACATCTTCAGCTGAATACATAGGCTGTTGAGGCGAACGAGGTGAACTGAAACATCTAAGTAACCTCAGGAAAAGAAAACAATTGTGATTTCCTAAGTAGCGGCGAGCGAACGGGAAACAGCCCAAACCGAATATATGTTAAAGCCCGAAAGCGTTGTATATTTGGTGTCGTGGGATTCGATCGGGTAGAGTTTCGGATCTGCCGGAAAGTGATAAATCTGATTCATAATTGAAAAGCCTGGAAAGGCTTACCAGAGAAGGTGATAGTCCTGTAGATGAAATGGATCAGACTTTCTGGATCGAACACCCAAGTACCGCGGGACACGAGGAACCCTGTGGGAATTTAGGAGGACCATCTCCTAAGGCTAAATACTACTTGACGACCGATAGCGAACAAGTACCGTGAGGGAAAGGTGAAAAGTACTCCGGTGAGGAGAGTGAAATAGTACCTGAAACCGTTTGCTTACAAGCAGTGGGAGGGCTATGAATCTTGCCTAGGCATTATTCGGCCTGACTGCGTGCCTTTTGCATAATGAGTCAGCGAGTTACTTTACGTAGCAAGATTAAGCCGCTTAGGTGTAGTCGTAGCGAAAGCAAGTCTTAACAGGGCGTATTAGTTGCGTGGAGTAGACCCGAAACCAAGTGATCTATCCATGGCCAGAGTGAAGCGCAAGTAAAATTGCGTGAAGGCTCGAACCGTTGTAGGTTGAAAACTGCTCGGATGAGCTGTGGATAGGGGTGAAAGGCCAAACAAACTTGGAAATAGCTGGTTCTCCCCGAAATATATTTAGGTATAGCCTTGCAAATTAAGTGACGGGGGTAGAGCACTGGATGGGCTAGGGGTCCTATCAGATTACCAAACCTAACTAAACTCCGAATACCGTTAACTTTTATTGCAGGAGTCAGACTGCGGGAGCTAAGTTCCGTGGTCGAGAGGGAAACAGCCCAGATCGCCGGCTAAGGTCCCTAAATATACGCTAAGTGGAGAAGGATGTGGAAATGCACAGACAACCAGGAGGTTGGCTTAGAAGCAGCCATCCTTTAAAGAAAGCGTAACAGCTCACTGGTCGAGTGAGTCTGCGCCGAAAATGTAACGGGGCTTAAGCGTATTACCGAAGCTGCGAAATTTTTCCCGATTTATCGGGAGAGATTGGTAGGGGAGCATTCTGTTTGGGTTGAAGATTGACCGTAAGGACGATTGGACTAAACAGAAGAGACCATGCTGACATAAGTAACGATAAAGCGGGTGAAAAACCCGCTCGCCGTAAACCTAAGGTTTCCTGAGTAAAGCTAATCTGCTCAGGGTTAGTCGATCCCTAAGCCGAGGCCGAAAGGCGTAGGTAATGGAAAACAGGTTAATATTCCTGTACCACCGTGTTATCGTTTGAGTGATGGGGGGACGCAGAAGGGTAGATCATCCATCTGTTGGATTAGGTGGTTCAAGCCTGTAGGCTGAAAGGATAGGCAAATCCGTCCTTTTATTATAAAAGCCGAGAGGTGATGAGGATCCCGCTTGCGGGAATAAACTGATTGATCCCATACTGCCAAGAAAAGCCTCTAGCGAGATAACAAGGTGATCGTACCGCAAACCGACACAGGTAGGTAGGGAGAGAATCCCAAGGCGCTTGAGAGAACCCTGGTTAAGGAACTCGGCAAAATGACACCGTAACTTCGGGAGAAGGTGTGCCCTTATTAGGTGATTCAATCTGATTTTTTTGTCGGGCTTGCGGAGCTGAGGGGGGTCGCAGAGAAATGGCGGTAGCGACTGTTTACTAAAAACATAGGACTCTGCTAAGTCGCAAGACGATGTATAGGGTCTGACGCCTGCCCGGTGCTGGAAGGTTAAGGGGAGATGTTATCCGGCACTCAACTGTTCCTATAGAGCATGGATCTCTGTGGGAAGAGTTGAGTGCCGGAGAAGCTTTGAACCGAAGCCCCAGTAAACGGCGGCCGTAACTATAACGGTCCTAAGGTAGCGAAATTCCTTGTCGGGTAAGTTCCGACCTGCACGAATGGCGTAACGACTTCCGCACTGTCTCAACCAGGGACTCAGTGAAATTGTATTGGCGGTGAAGATGCCGTCTACCCGCGAAAAGACGGAAAGACCCCGGCACCTTTACTACAGCTTGACATTGAATTTTGAAATAACATGTGTAGGATAGGTGGGAGGCTTTGAAGCCGGAACGCTAGTTTCGGTGGAGCCACCCTTGAAATACCACCCTTGTTATTTTAGGGTTCTAATTTCGACCCGTTATCCGGGCGAAAGACAGTGTCTGGTGGGTAGTTTGACTGGGGCGGTCGCCTCCCAAAGAGTAACGGAGGCGCGCGAAGGTTCCCTCAGGCTGATTGGAAACCAGCCGTGGAGTGTAAAGGCATAAGGGAGCTTGACTGCGAGAGAGACATTTCGAGCAGGTACGAAAGTAGGTCTTAGTGATCCGGCGGTTCTGTATGGAAGGGCCGTCGCTCAACGGATAAAAGGTACGCCGGGGATAACAGGCTTATCGCCCCCAAGAGTTCACATCGACGGGGCGGTTTGGCACCTCGATGTCGGCTCATCACATCCTGGGGCTGGAGCAGGTCCCAAGGGTTTGGCTGTTCGCCAATTAAAGTGGTACGTGAGCTGGGTTTAAAACGTCGTGAGACAGTTTGGTCCCTATCTTTCGTGGGCGCAGGATATTTGAGAGGAGCTGTTCCTAGTACGAGAGGACCGGAATGGACGAACCAATGGTGTTCCAGTTGTCGCGCCAGCGGCATTGCTGGGTAGCTAAGTTCGGAATGGATAACCGCTGAAAGCATCTAAGCGGGAAGCCAACCTTGAGATTAGATATCCCTTTCCCGTGGAAACACGGGAAACTAAAGACCCCTTGTAGACTACAAGGTTGATAGGCCAGGTGTGTAAGTTCAGTGATGGATTCAGCTAACTGGTACTAATCGGTCGTGCGGCTTGACCATAACCACTCTTCTTTAAAAATTATTGTAAAGATGCCTGCAAATCTATTTATTTCCCAAAGGCTTGTCGTTGATTGATTACAAGTTATATTAATTTAAAATTATACGGTTTTCGGTGGCTTTAGCGTAGAGGAAACACCCGTACCCATTCCGAACACGGAAGTTAAGCTCTTCAGCTCCGATGGTACTGCCTGGGAGGCTGGGTGGGAGAGTAGGTCGCCGCCGAGATTTATTGAAAAGGCTTGGGTAACATTGTTGCTCAAGCCTTTTTTTTGTTTGCCAGCGGGATGGATCGGCTCATCAAAATAGGGAGTTATTTCGTCCCCGTTCCTAAGACGCTAACAATCTGCTGCGCGGTTTTTTGGTCAATCCCCGGCACCTTGAGGAGGTCTTCTACTGTCGCCTTGCTGATCCGTGCAAGGCTTCCAAGATGACTCAAAAGGAGTTTTTTTCTTTTTTCCCCTACGCCCGGGATGGTCTGCAATATGGATTTCTTCTGTTTGATCGCCCTGCGCTTGCGATGATATGTGATGACGAATCTATGGGTCTCATCACGCACTCGCTGCAGGAAGAGCAAAAGGTCATGGTCTCTGCCGAAGGCAACCGGATTCTTTTGGCCGGGCTTGTAGATCTTGTCTTCTGTTTCGCGCCTATTTTTGTTTTTTTTTGTAATTGCTATGAGATCAAAGCGTCCATAGAGATCCAATTCCTTGAGGATATTGACCGCAATTGATAGCTGCCCTTTTCCTCCGTCAACCATGACCAGGTCAGGGAGAGGTGATTTGTCGAGGCAATGGGCATACCTTCGTTGCATGACCTCGCAGAGCATAGCGTAATCGTCGAGCCCGGGCGCGGATTTAATTCGAAACCTGCGATAGTTTGACTTGTCCGCGCAGAGTCCGGAAAAAACCACCATCGCACCAACGGGTTCAGACCCGGCCAGATTCGAAAGGTCAAAGCACTCAATCCGTTTTGGAACACGGGAAAGCCTCAAACGCCGGCGCAATCGCTCCAAGAAGTCAACTTCATTTAAGGAGGCCTCTTTTCGTGTCCTGACAGCATGCTCGGCATTGTCGGCTGCCATCTCAACGAGACGTTTTTTGTCACCCCGCTGGGGCGTAAGGATCAATACCTTTTGTCCCTTTTCATCGCTGAGCCATTTCTCCAGCAAGGGCCTGTCTTCGATAGATACAGGCAGGAAAATCTCATTGGGGATAAACCTTTCTTTCAGGTAGTATTGCTTTATGAAAGCTTCGATAAGCTCCTGATCTTCCGCCTGCATATCGTCTAAGAAGAAATGTCGCTTCCCAAGGAGGAGACCGCCCCTGACAAAGAGGATGGTCAATCCTGTAATCTCATTGACCCTGGCCATCCCGAGCACATCCCTGTCCTTGAAATCAGGAACTACGACCGTCTGTTTTGTCAGGGCTTTTTCGAGCGTGAAGGCCTTATCCCTTAAGGCTGCGGCTGCCTCGAAATTTTGCGCTCCAGCCTCTTTTATCATTCGTGTCTTGAGGTCCTGAATAAGCGTCCTTGCGCCTCCTTTCAAAAAGAGGATCAACTCGTTGACGACCTTCCTGTAATCCTTCTCTGAGATCAGGCCCGCGCAGGCCCCTGAACACGTCCCCATCTGGTAGTTGATGCAGGGACGTATACGCTGTTTTAACACCGCGGATTGGCACCGCCTGATCTTGAATGTCCGGTAAATGAGTTTCAATGTCTGTCTGACCGCATGAGAAGCAGGAAAAGGCCCGAAATAGAGGGCGCCATCCTTTTTTATCCTTCTTACAACCGAGAGCCTGGGAAACGGATTCTGAATGTCGAGACGCAAGGAGGGGTAGCGTTTGTCATCCCGAAGGATGACGTTGTATCGCGGCCTGTGGCGCTTGATCAGATTTGATTCCAGGAGAATGGCGTCATTTTCGCTTCCGCAAATGATGGTGTCAAACCGATCAATCTTGCCGACAAGCGCCTTTGTCTTTGAGTCCCTTGCTGCGGCGTCTCTGAAATACGATGAGACTCTCTTTTTCAGATCCAGGGCCTTGCCCACATAAAGGATATTCCCCGATTTGTCCTTCATCAGGTAAACACCAGGATCAACCGGGAGGTCGGATAATTGTTTAATAAGATGCTCATTCATTTCTGCTGATACCGATCACATGTTTCAATACAAAATAGGGCATCCTTCATTCTGTAGTTTACACTTTTTCAACATAGACGGATGCCAGTAAACTGTGTAAATCCCGTGTCGCCATCGGC
>MAXM01000002.1 GCA_001751015.1 Desulfobacterales bacterium C00003106 | reverse complement strand
CACCATATCTTTAACCGATCTTCAATCGCAAAAGTCCTCGAAATAGCCCGCTATTCCTGCGGTTTTGCTCAATCAGATCGATTAAATCTACGGCAAATTAGGGCGCAAATTCTACCAAGTTATTTTTGGCCGAGCCCTTAGTTTAAATGCCCAACGGAAGGCCTGCTGAAGTGAAGGATGTATATGATCAGAAAACAGGAATATGATCTTGAGACCTATCCTTTTGAACCCAATGACTTCCTGTTCTATTTTAGAAGTCTTTATCATGACAGAGGCCTTAAGGCCTTCTATCAGTTGTTTAACCGCACCCGCCGAAGACCATACTCACGTGGTCTGATTGCAAGGTTTGCCCCTACAGGGATCGGCCTTGAAATAGGTGTTGGAGCGAGAACTATTTGCCCGACCACAAGAACTGTCTTGAGCGATGGGTATAGTGAACACGGGGTTGCGAACAGTATCGGCAAGGTATTCTTTATGGGGGACGAAATTCCTTATAAAGATGAAACCTTTTCTTTTGTATTGAGCGAGCATGTACTTGAGCATATCGCCAACCCGATCAAGATGCTAAAAGAATGGATAAGGGTCTTGAAGAAGAACGGGCATGTCTTTCTTTTTCTTCCTCACAAAGAAAGAACTTTCGATAGATTCAGGAAAATAACAACACTGGAGCATCTCATTTCCGACTATGAGAACGATATTTCATTCGACGATCAGGGTCATCTGAAAGAGTGGTGGCAAGATATTGTGGAAAAGGGATTGATGCCGGATCATTACAAGCATATAGGCAAACAGGATGTAACGGGAACAGGTAGTATCCATCACCATGTCTGGACCGAGAAAGAGATTGCCGAACTGCTGGAATACGTTGAATTGAAGGTTGTTCTCATTGATCCCAAAGTTCACGACAGACGGGATACGTTTGTAGTTGTTGGCCGGAAAATATGATTTTTTGCGGTTGCAGCTCAATTTGGGCTGGATTCATAATCAGCACGACTTTTTGTATCTGTGGGAAGGACGGTTGGAATCTGAATGTCGGCGGTTGGTTCTGGCGAAAAAGGGGCTTAGAGTATGCTTCTTTCATTTCATCCATGTATTGAGGGTGATATAAATATCATCTGCGCCGGAAGGGCTCCGGGTGACGTTGATCTTGCCGCCATCAGGAAGGCGGACAGGATTATCTGTCCTCTCGGGGTTACAGAGCAGCTTTACCGGCTGTGCCGCGCGCATTGTACGCGGGTTTTCCCCAACTATGAAGCGCGCTTTGATTATCCCGGAAAACTCGGACAAGCCCGGCTCTTTCAGGAACACAGGGTCGCGTTTCCGTCTACGGTTGCTTTTTCTGACATGAATGCCTGGCAGGACGGTTTCAAGACCCATGATATGGATACCCTTCCTTTTGGTTTTCCTTTTGTCCTGAAGTTCAACTGGCGCGGGGAAGGGGAGGGCGTCTTTCTGCTGAAGGATAACAAAGACCTGAATGCCGCGCTTGACCTGGTTGCCGCCGCTGAAAGAGGGGGCGAAAAGGGTTTTCTTGTTCAGGCATACATTCCCAACAAGGGAAGGACGCTGCGTGTAGTGGTGATCGGCAAACAAGTGTACAGCTACTGGCGGATTCAGGAAGACAGGGATATCTTTTGCAGCAACATCCGGGCCGGCGCACGCATAGACCATGACCTGTCCCCGGAACTGCAGGAAGCGGCGATATCGTCTGTACGCGACTTTTCTCACCGTACCGGGGTCAACCTGGCCGGGTTTGATTTCCTGTTTCAGGCCGATATTGCAAAACCGACGCCCCTGTTTCTGGAGATCAATTATTTTTTTGGAAGAAGGGGCCTGGGGGGGTCTTTCAGGTTCTATGAGTTGTTGGAAAGGGCGGTCAGGGAATGGCTTGCAACAGCATGAAGGCGCTGGGCCGATCCTCAGTTAAGTGATTATGGCGTATATTCCAGGAAGGCTATGACAATGAGGATATGAGGGGAGAGTGGACTGAAGTTCCGTTTCTGTTTGATTTTGCCATAAAGATGTATTATTTCTATTTTGTAAAAAGGAGAAATGATATCATGGCTACCTTAGCAAAGCTTTACCCCATCTTAAAAGACCTTGGACTTGAAGACCAAAAAGCGAATGAATTTGTTGAAATAATTGACCAATCACGCAAAGAGGGGTTGGCTACCAGAGAGGATATTAAAGACTCAGAAGTCCGATTAAAAGAGGATATCAAAGACTTGGAAATCCGATTGGTCAAATGGATCATTGGATTGATGATAGCCCAGACT
>MAXM01000001.1 GCA_001751015.1 Desulfobacterales bacterium C00003106 | reverse complement strand
GCTCTGTCTATGCCACGAAAAACGTATCTGCCTATAATAATTATGGACATCCCACAATCCCACTGTCAAGAGGAAATATGTATTTTTTCAGTTATTGTTAACCCGGCAAATTGACTCATGAATCATTGTTGAAAACTCAACAGGAAAAAGCGTGGACGGGTGTGTTGTGAGGGGGTTTGAAGACGGACAAAGTGAAGGGTCAAGGGTCAAAAGTGATTCTAAGACCCGATTTGGTATACGAGTTCTCCGGTTAATTCCGTATTGTATCCTCCAAGTTCTTTTACCCTTGTCTTGAACCGGGGGGAGCGGATCACTTCTATCATGAGCCGGATTTTTTCCTCTTCAAGGAACCTTTTGGGGATTATCAGTTCGTATTTCTCCGTGACAATCGGCACAAAGCCGAGATCAAGCGCTTTTGCCGCCGCATAGATGCCGAGGCCCGCGTCTGCGCTTCCGCTTAACACGGATGCGGCAACCGACATGTGTGTGAACTCCTCTGTCTCATATCCCCTTATCTCTCGCGCATTGATGTTGAGCTCCTCTATCCGGTAGTCGAGAAGAACCCTGGTGCCCGAGCCTGCCTGGCGGTTGATAAACGTGATATCCGCGCGGGTCAGGTCGTCAATCCGCTTGATCCCTTTCGGGTTGTTACGGGCCACAATAAGACCCTGCTGCCGGATAACAAGGTTTATCGCTGCAACAGTAAGATCAGGAAGGAATCGTTTGATGTATGAAATATTGTACTCTCCGGTTTCTGCGTCAAGGAGGTGTGAGCCTGCCGCATGACAGATCCCCTTCTTGAGGGCCATCAGGCCGCCCAAGCTCCCGACGTGACTCGAAGAAAGGCGGCATTGACCGTCCCTGGCCTTGATCTCGTCAGCAAGAAGATCAAGGGTATTGTCGTGACTCCCGACTACTACGATCGTTTCCGATATTTCATCTTCTCTCTTTATCAGCTCGGCATGGATCGTCTCTTCTTCCTTTATTCCTTCCACGTGGCTCGGTATCCGTATGATTCCGTCTGCCTCCGTAATGGTCGTAATCGAACCGGCGCCCCTTGGGAGCGGAGCCGCGATGATCGTGTCATCGACCTTGCCGAGTTTTACGCGCACGAATTCTTCGAGTCCCAACCTGGAAGGGATCTTTTTCGGAACCCTTGCCTCTATGGTCTTTCGAACCGGCTCTCTTGTCCCGAGCATGCGGCATATAAGAGGCCGGACAAACTGCTCAAACGCAATGATGGCGGAAACCGGATACCCCGGTATCCCTATTACCGGTTTATCTTGTATGATGCCGAGTATTGTGGGTTTGCCGGGCATCATTGTCACTCCGTGCACCAGTATCTCTCCAAGCTCGCCGATCACCTTTGCGGAATAGTCTTCAGAGCCTGCGGACGACCCGGCGATAAGGAGAATAATATGGTCTTTTCCCGCAACGGCATTTGCAAGGCCTTTCAGGATTTCCCCGTAAGAATCAGGCAGAATGGAATGGTGTGCCGGCCTTCCTCCGCATGCCTGGACCAGCCCAGCAAGGACCGCTGAATTGCTTTCGATTACCTCTCCGGGAGCGGGATCCCGACCCCGTATCACCTCTGATCCTGTGGGGATGATGACCACGCGAGGTCTTTCTTTTACAGGGATCTCAAAAACCCCTCCTCCGAGGAGGGCGCCGAGACAATACGGCGTTATCCTGTGACTTTGCGGAAAGAGGAGTTCGGTCGCCACAATATCCTCCCCCACCCTCCGGACGTGCTGCCAGGGAAAGGCGGCGGACTCGATCTCCACGGTTTTTTCATCTTTTTCCATGACATATTCGATCATGATGACCGCATCAGTGTTGCCGGGAAGTATCTGGCCTGTGTTTATATAAAAGGCGTCTTTCCCGATTATGAACTGTCTCGGGCGGTCCACGGTGGTGCCGAACGTGCTCTCCGCCCGGACGGCTATCCCGTCCATCGCAGCGCAATGAAACTGCGGAGAGGAAAGGCGGGCCGTAACAGGAGCCGCTGTAATTCGCGTGACACATTCCGTCGAAGCAAGGATTTCATCCGCGAGAACCCCCCTGGTCGAGACTCGCTCAAAGAATATCTCTCTCGCCTCCTCAAGAGACTTCATCTGAAGATAAACATTACGTTTCATTCTTCCGTATCCGTTTAAAGTTTCCTAAACCAGCTCTACGTCAACCACACTCCCTTTGTTCAGCCCTTCTGAATTGATATCTATCTCTATTAGTCCGTCTGCATGAACCATCGTGCGTATCAGTCCGGATTTGCCGAGCACGGGTTGTGCAAGCAGGCGCCCCTCTTCGCGGATCAGGCGCACCCTTACAAAATCAGACCTCCCCTGAACCGAAGCGAGGTTTCGGCTTAAGACAGCCCTTGCCCATTCCTTCTTTCCCCGATATCTTTCAGAAAGTCCCCCGATCCGTTCAACCAACGGCTGAACAACCTTCATGAAAACTATCATGGCCGATGCTACATGGCCCGGCAGACCTAAAAAGGCCTTTTCTCCTATTCGGGCTACAATTGTGGGTTTTCCGGGGCTTATGGAGATGCCATGGGCCAGTATCCCGGAATCCGGCAGGGCGTTGATCGCTTCTTTCGTGAGATCGCGCGCGCCAACCGAACTTCCGCCTGAAACCAGGATGATATCGGCTTGACTCACAGCCTCCCGGCACATTTGAACAAGTTCATCGAGCCTGTCAGGCGCTATGCCAAGGTAGAGGGGAATTCCGCCTGACTTCATGATCAAACCGGTCAGGGTGTATGCATTTATGTCACGAAGCCGGCCTCGGTCAGGTGTTTCGTGTATATCCACGATCTCGTCGCCTGTCGAGATAATCGCCACAACCGGTTTTTTAAATACAGGCACCCCGGACATTCCAAGGGCGGCGAGTAGACCCATATCCTGCGCACGCACGGGCTGACCCGCAGAAAAAACCGTGTCTCCCCTGCGGAGGTCCTCTCCGATCTCTATCACGTGTTGCAGAGGGGCCACGCTCTTGAAGACCTCCAAAGTCCGGTCGTCCAAAGGCTCGGCATGTTCGAGCATAACAACACTGTCCGCCCCGTCCGGGAGCATTCCGCCGGTCGGAATCCTTACGGCTTCACCGGATTTCACGGAGATACCGGCGGGTTCACCCATCTCTATCTCTCCGGTGACAGCAAACAGGGCGGGCATTCCGCCGGACGCCCCGAATGTAGATACGGCCCGCACCGCATAACCGTCCATTGTGGATCGGTTGAAATCAGGGATGTCTATGTCGGAGACTATCTCCCGTGCAAGGATGCGCCCTAAAGACGCCGAAAGGGAGACCGTCTCAAATCCTGCTTGAGGAATATCCCCGAGAAGGCCTAATACCGCGTCAAGGGATGAGACGGTAAAAAATTCCTTTGTGCTCATGATATCCCCTTGATCCTCCCCGCGTGGTTGTAGACCGTCAAACGGTTTTTGCGCACATATCCGATCAGCGTCATACCTGTTTTGCGGGCCAGATGGATTGAAAGGCGCGTGGCCGCAGATCTGGAGGCAAGAACCGATACTCCGATACGCAGGGCCTTGACAAGGATTTCAGACCCTATCCGTCCGGTGGTCACGATGAGTTTGTCTCTTGTATCGATGTCCTCCAGAAAACACTTGCCGCAGATCATGTCAATCGCATTGTGTCTCCCCAGGTCTTCACAAAAGATCAGTATCCTCCCCGGCTCGCATAACGCGGCATTGTGACAACCGCCTGTGACCCTGAAAAGTTCTGATCTTCCATCAAGTTCACGCATGAGAAAAAGGATTTCTTCCGCGGACACCTTTAGATCGGAATGCGGGTTGATCTCGCTGACCGGCTCCGGGTTCTTGTCAAAACCCGCGCCTCCGGAGGACCCGAGGATGACCGACCCGCCTGCCGCATCTTCGGGAAAAGGAGGGCAATGGGCGGAAATATGGACACAAAGAGACCTGCTTTTTTCTTCGACTTCTATCTCTATCAGATCGTTTCGGTCTTTCAGGAACCCCTCTGATTTCAGGAAACCAACGGCAAGGGCCTCGGGGTCTTTGCCCGTGCAGAGCAGTCTGATTACCTTGCGCCCATTCAGATAGATGGCAAGGGGTATCTCGGCAATAGCCGAAATCGAGGTCTCGGCAAAAGCACCAGCCGAATATTCGAGAACGTCACATAAAAAGGAGTCCTTAGGCGTCATTCCATCCCACATCTGTTCCCTTTAAAGCAGAGGCGGACTGTGGTGAACAAAGAGCCTCAAGGATGCGGCCCCGCTATTCCTGATCCCATGTTCTTCCAACACAGGCACAAAGATATAATCTCCCGCCTCAATATCCCGCCAATTGCCGTTAACAAAGGCCTTGCCTTGTCCGGCCACAACAAAGATAGAATCAACCTGAGGGTCATGGGTGTGAACCGGAATCTCCGTATTCGGCGCTATATCGAGCAAACAGACGCTGACAGTATCCGTCTTCTTGCCCGTAACAAGGGCTGCTATCTTCACGTTTGCAAACCTCGGATGATCAGAAAACCTGATTTTCCTGTTCCGAAAAAACTCTGTATTCATGGTATACTCCCTGTAGCTGGTTGAAGGCTGAAGCTCCCTGACAGTCTTCCTCCATCTTCAGCCTTAGCCCCTTATGGATAAAGTTCCAGATACGTCTTGATGATCTCCGCCGCAATCGGGCCTGCCGCAGACGAACCGTGTTCGCCATGTTCGACAAGAACGGCCACGGCGATCCGGGGCGCTTGAGTTGGTCCGTATGCACAGAACCATGCGTGGTCACGAAAACGAAACGGGATATCTTCCTGTTTTTTGCCCCTGTCACCCTCCTGTCTTACGACCTGGGCAGTCCCTGTCTTCCCGGCCATTACACCGCCGGAAAGCCGGACAGCCCAGCCAGTGCCCGATTTTGTATTGACCGCGTCTTCCAGGCCTCTCCTTATTATAGCCAGCGTCTCTTCAGATGCCGGCAGACGTCCCACTATCTTCGATTTGGTGGTCTCTATCAATCTCCCATCAGAATCTCTTATCTCCTTGATAATCACCGGAGCATATCGAACGCCACCGTTCGCCACAGCAGCGATCAAGGAGACCGCCTGAACGGGGGTGACAAGATTGTAACCCTGTCCTATGGAAATTACAAGCGTCTCACCCTTCTGCCATGAACTGTGAAAACGCCGTTGTTTCCAATCCTTTGTGGGAACCAGTCCCGCCGCCTCATTGCCGAGTCTTATCCCTGTCCTCGCGCCAAGCCCGCATCCTCTTGCGTAGTATGCGAGGCGATCTACCCCCACCATCTCTCCCGCCTTGTAAAAAAAGACATCACATGACTCCGCCATGGCCGCACGTATAGTCATAAGCCCGTGGCCATGCCTTTTCCAGCACCTGAACCTGCTCTTGCCCATCGTGTAGAAGCCGGGACAATATGATGTTGTCTCCTCTGTGACAACACCCTCTTCCAGGGCTGCCATGGCCGTAACGATCTTGTATATGGAACCTGGGGGATATTGCCCCTGAATCCCCTTGTTTTCAAGAGGATGCAGCGGGTCTTTGACAACCGCCTCCCACTCCGCGTAACTCATTCCTTCAACCAGGGCATTCTGGTCAAAACAAGGATGGCTCGCCATCGCAAGAATATGACCGTTGTTAGGATTCATCGCAAGGACAGCCCCGGCCGTCTTCTTTCTCAGCATGTCTTCAGCGACTTTCTGCAACCTCCCGTCTATCGACAAATAAACGGTTTTACCCGGCTTCGGGTCCACGGTGCTCAACGTGTCCGTTGTCCGTCCAAGCGCGTCCACGACAACCTGACGCCCTCCCCTTTTGCCCCAGAAATAACTGTCACACGTCTTCTCAATACCAAATTTCCCTATGAAATCCCCGCCCCTGTTGTCCGGATAAGACCCGTTCCTCAATTCCCTTTCGCTGATCTCGCCGAGATATCCGATCAGATGGGAAGCATAGTCACCCATTACATAGTGCCGTCTCGGTTCCACGGAGACAACAACACCCGGAAGATCAAATCGTCTGGTCTTTATCACGGCGAGTTCATCACGGCTGATATCGCTTTTCAGTAAAATCGGCTTAAATGGCTTTGACCTATTGATCTCCTTGATCTTTTCCAAAAGCGCCGTCTCCGGCATACTCAGGAGCAAGGCGACCCGCCTCATTACGTTCTCGGGATCGGGCGCGTCCTCCAGGATAATCGACACATCAAAACAGGGCCGGTTGTCAACCAGAAGCTTCCCGTTCCGGTCGTAGATCAAGCCCCGTGGCGGAAAGATATTTTCAAGGCGCACATAGTTGTTCTCCGCGACACGTCTCAGTTCCTCCCCTCTTATTATCTGAAGGTAATAAAGCCCTGAAGCAAGAATGAAAAACCCCGCGAGAATGCACGCCAGAACCCTGTTAAGACGCGTCCTGTACCAATCCGTCTCAACTGTGCCGAAAAGATCATTTGCCATCAGTCAATCATCAATATAAAGTGAGCGGTTTCAGGTTCAAGGTTCACCGGTCAACCCGGGTTCATTCGTCAATCGTCAATCCAAAGTCCCGCTGACTTTTCCTTGCGCGTTTGCCTGATTTTGAAAAGGTCAGAAATATCAATGGGGCTGTGACGCCCGCGACAAAAACCTGAACAACTACATTCTGTAAAGCCCAAAAACGTATCCCGTCTTCTCTTCCGAAAAACGACAGGAAAAAAATGACGATCAGGTTCTCTGCAAGAACTCCGAGCAGCACGAGCACCGTCTCCAGGATGGAATTCTGTAAATCCAGGAACTCCAATCCGGCACGGATAAGACAGAAAAACCAGAAATACGTAAAGAGAAACAACCCGAACACCCCCCCTGAAAAGACATCCATGACAAACCCGAAAAGGATGGCCAGAGACAGGCCGACGTGGACCGGCTGGTAAAGTGCCATAAAAACCACAAATGGAATAAAAAGATCATATCGAAAAACCTGAAGGCCCGGCGCTGCGAGAAGTGTGGTCTGCGCAACAAAAATAATTGTGCCGACAGCAAGAAAAAAAAGGAACCCTTTCAAGGCACATCCTCCCCGTCCGCGAAAAAAGCCTCCTTTCTCATGACCACAAAGACCTCCTCCAGCTTGGCGAAATCCACATACGGCTGCAGATGCACTTCCTGAAAAATCCCGGAATCGTCCCTGACCGCAGCCGTGACATAGCCGCACCTAAGTCCCTTGGGAAATATGCCTCCAAGGCCGGAGGATATTACCACATCACCCTCCTGAACATCGGCTTTTCTCAACACGTATTCAAACCGGCAAAGCCCTCTGCCCAGCCCTTCAACTATGCCCCGCGACCTGGTCCGCTGGATCAAAGCGTCCACAGCGCTGTTCTGATCAATAATCAGAAGAACCTTGGAATACTGATGAGAGACATTTATCACCTGACCGACAATTCCATCGGACGAAACTACAGGCATCCCCCTCTGAACCCCGTCTGAGATTCCTTTGTTGATCATGATGGTCTTGCACCACCTGGACGGTTCTTTGCCTATTACCTCAGCTGGAATTGTTTCGTCTGAAACAACGGACTTAAAGCTCAAAAGCGCCCTGAGCCGTCTATTGGCGATTTCCGATTCCTTCAGGTCATTGATCCTCTTGTCCAGCGCCTGTATTCGTGTCCGAAGCCGCTGGTTTTCCTCCCCGATCAAGACGAGATCAAAATAACGGGTCCAGGTATCACGAACATACTGCAAAACGGTTGTCATACCTTGCTGACACGGCGCAAGCACCTCCATGGCGAGTTTTTGAAAAAACCCCTGATCTCTTTGAGATCCCGCGCTGATCGATATTATGACCACATTGGCCAGGATCAATGCGACGATTGCGACAATTATTACGACTCTTCTTGAAAACATAAGGCTCACTGGTGTGAAGATTTTCCGCCTTGATTAGGAACGGGGGCGGAATAACCTACTCAAGTAGACGCATAGATTTGGGCCAAATTTGTTCGATCTCAAATCACAAAAGTTGATGGAATAGCAAGCTATTTTGATGCTTTTGGGATTTGAGATCGGGCAAGGGTGGCCTGCAGCTGGGATGCATAGTTGTGGAAGTTATTTTGTCCCCGTTCCTTATGCTTACGGTTGTTTCAAACTTACCGTGGGAGCAGCGTAACCGGTCAGGTGTTCAGGTAAAAGACTGAAGGTTGAAGGGAAGGTTTGCCATTTTTAGCAAAAATCATATATAGACCTTCAGATAATTAATTGCACAAGGCTAGAGAAAAAAATCCGAGTAAAGCGTACATAGGGTACGTTGTCGAGGATTTTGACCGATAACGCCGTGCAATTATTTATGTGAAGGTCTATAGTTCAGATCATAACTTCCTTCAGGATCTCTATGTTATCCAGGGCCTTTCCGGACCCAAGCACCACTGTTGAAAGAGGATCATCAATAACCGTTATGGGCAATGACGTTTCTTCACGCAACAACCTGTCCATACCCTTCAACAACGCGCCCCCGCCGGTCATTACAATACCCTTGTCCACAACATCCGCCGCAAGCTCGGGAGGGGTCTGCTCCAGAGCGATCTTTACTGTCGCCACGATCTGATCAATCTGTTCCGCGATAGCGACACGCACCTCCTCTGAATCAATCGCGAGTATCTTGGGGATGCCGGACACCAGGTCCCTCCCCTTTACTTCGATAATCTCCAGGTCATCAGGATTCGGATTCGGGTAGGCATTCCCTATTGTTGTCTTGATAATCTCCGCTGTCCGCTCTCCGATAAGAAGATTGTATTTCCTCTTGATGTACTGAATAATCGACTCGTCCATCTTGTCGCCGCCTACACGCAAGGACCGGCTGTATACAATACCGGCAAGCGATATCACAGCCACCTCAGTGGTCCCCCCGCCTATATCAACAACCATATTGCAGGTCGGCTCCGTAATCGGAAGTCCCGCTCCAATCGCAGCCGCCATGGGCTCCTCTATCAGGAAGACCTCACGCGCCCCCGCGGATTCCGCGGACTCCCGCACAGCCCGTCTTTCAACCTGGGTAATGCCGGATGGCACACAGACAATAATCCTCGGTCGTATGAGATTTCTCCGGTTGTGCACCTTCCTTATAAAATGGCGCAGCATCGCTTCAGTAACTTCAAAATCAGCTATAACACCATCTTTCATGGGACGAATGGCAACAATGTTACCCGGGGTCCGCCCCAGCATCATTTTTGCCTCCATTCCCACGGCCAGGACCCTCTTCCCCCTCCCCCCATTTGTCCTCACCGCCACCACGGAAGGCTCTCTCAGAACAATCCCCTTTCCTTTCATATACACCAGGGTGTTTGCCGTTCCGAGATCGATGGCAAGATCCGTTGAAAACATACCCAACAGCCTGTCAAACATAGTAACCTCGTCAGTTATTGATTAGTTCAGTTATTTGATTAATTCACTTGAAAATCCGGGGTTTGATGAAAAAACCCTCAAATTACCCCCCTGAAGGGGATTGAGAGAGGGAAGGATATATTATCAGGAGACAACATATTGCCTGTCGGATCTGGCGTGGTTCAACTA